>JBCCZV010000015.1:0-45491 GCA_039187085.1 Pseudomonadota bacterium | reverse complement strand
GTTTTATTCAGGCTTACCCGAAAAATAATAGTCTAGTATTTTGCGAGCTATTGGCGCAGCTGCTTTACTACCGCCTCCAGCATTTTCAACCACTACAGCGATAGCTATAGTTGGTTGGTCGTAAGGAGCAAAACCTACATACATAGCATTGTCACGATATTTTTCTGCCACTTTTTCTTCATCATACTCTTCGTCTTGGGCAATACTTTTAACCTGGGCAGTGCCTGTTTTACCGGCAGAAACATAAGGTGCGTTAGCAAATGCTGTTTTAGCTGTACCTTTCGTGACAACATGAAGCATCGATCGACGAACGAGCTCTAAGTTTTCGGCGTTTTCAAAGGGGTATTGTTGTGGTGATAAGGTAGGTTTGAATTGACTTTTAGTATCTCCTAAAGCATCGATACTATTCACCAACATTGGTTGATAACGTACACCATAATTAGCAAGAACCGCCGTAGCATTAGCTAATTGTAAAGGGGTTGCTGTCCAAAATCCTTGGCCAATTCCTGTAATTAACGTTTCTCCTGGGAACCAAATCATACCACGAGCACCGCGTTTCCACTGCCGGCTTGGCATTAACGCTGAAACCTCTTCATGCACGTCAATCTCTGTTTTGATGCCAAAACCAAACTGGTTCATTGTGGTAGAGATGGTATCAATCCCTAATCGAAAAGCTAACTCATAAAAATAGGTATCACAAGAATCCCAAATGGCATAATCCATGTTAACCCAACCTCTACCTTGCTTTCTCCAATCACGATAGCGATGTTCTTTTCCTTTTAAGGTATACCAGCCGCGGTCAAAAAAACGGTATTGCGCGGTTACAGCCTTATAATCTAACCCAACCAGACCCAGCATAGGCTTGATGGTTGAGCCCGGTGGATACTTACCTTGCAAGACACGATTGAACAAAGGTAAATCTTTGGAGCTCAACAATCGATTATAGGAAGCATGATCGATTCCCATCACAAACAAGTTAGGATCGTAACCAGGAGAGCTTACCATCGCCAGCACCCCACCGTTTCTCGGATCAATCGCCACAACCGCGCCTCGTTGCTCTTGAAGTGCTTCTTCAGCGAGAATTTGTAAGTTAACGTCTAAATGTAAATCTAGGTTTTCCCCAGGAGCTGGCAGCTCTTGACGCAACACTCGCAACGTTCGTCCCTGTGCATCACGCTCGACTTCTTGAAACCCAATAGTGCCGTGAAGCGCTTTTTCATAATACTTTTCAAGTCCAAGCTTACCGATGATCCGTGTAGCTTTGTAATTCTTTTCATCAATTTTCGCTAAATCCGCTTCGTTGATTTGGCTAACGTACCCCAGCACATGGACTAACGAATCCGTATAGGGATAGTAACGAACTAAACGTGCTTCGATCGATACACCAGGAAAACGATGTAAATTAACCGAAATTAGGCTGCGTTGCTCCTGTGTTAATCGCTGTTTAAGCGGAATCTTATTAAATCGACGAGAATATTTGCGTTGTTTTATGAAACGTGAGATTTCTCTTTCTTCAATGTTGATAAGATCAGATAACTCGCCAAGTAGCTTAGTCATATTCTCTACTTGCTCTGGGATAATCTCTAGACGGAAAACCGATTGATTCTCGGCCAAAAGCACACCATTGCGATCATAAATAAGTCCGCGAGTTGGGGCAACGGGAACAACATTGATTCGATTACGTTGAGAAGAAGTTTCATAATCTTCGTGTTCAATCACTTGCAGATAGAAAGCACGAGAAAATAAGCCCAAGAGCAATATAATCACGAAAACCAGCATGAATATAGAACGGGCTAAGTGTATGTCCGTTTCACGAATGTGGTCTGTGATAGAATGAGGTTGCGCCATAATAGTGGGCTACTCACGATGGTACGGGTGATTGTTGTTGAAGCTCCAAGCGCGAAACAAAGATTCCGCCACAATGACTCGCACTAAAGGATGTGGCAATGTCAGGGGCGATAGCGACCATTTTTGTTCGGCTTGGTTCCTACAAACTTCTGATAATCCCTCTGGTCCTCCTACGAGTAAATCCACATCGCGCCCGTCATTTTGCCAAGTTTGTAGTTGCTTGGCTAACTGCTGAGTATTCCATGGTTGCCCCAACACATCGAGAGCCACTAAACGGTTTTGCATTTGGACTTTTGAAAGAAGAGATTGTCCTTCTTTATTGAGCAATCGAACAGTGTCAGTATTTTTAGTGCGTTTTAGCGCTGGTACCTCCACTAAATCGAGACGAACATCACCAACTAGACGTTTTGCATAATCATTGTAAGCAGTCACAACCCAGCTAGGCATTTTTGTACCCACTGCCATTAAGCGAATACGCATGTTCAATCCTAATTTAATCTTTTGTTAAATTCGGATCCCAAAGTTTTTCGAGTTGATAAAATTCTCGTGTTTCTGGCATCATAATGTGTGCAACAACATCATTGAGATCCACCAACACCCACTCACCAGTCTCTAAACCTTCTACACCCACAGCGCGCACTCCTTGTTCTTTCATCTTTTCAACCAATTCATTGGCAATAGACTTAACATGGCGTGAGGAAGTTCCGCTACAAATTACCATATAATCGGTGATGCTTGTCATTTCACTCACTTGAATACACTTTATATCAACTGCTTTAATGCCATCAATGATTTGCAATACCGAGGCTTTTATTTCTTCACTCTTCATAGGTTCTCTTTACTTTCTTTCAATAGGATCAAGCACTTTAGGCTTTGATGATGTTTTCACTTAATGTTACAGCTAATCGCAATAGAGATGATTATTCATTATATATCGCTCAACACCTTTTGAAACCAGCCCTGCAACTGACTGTTTAAGCACGATTTTCTCTCGAATCTGAGTCGCGGATACCGCTAAACCACGAATTTGAGAAAAACAGATCAAGCCGGCAAGTTTTTCATGGAAATCGTTACAGTTTTTTATACTACGAGATTGTGCCCATTGGTTTAAAACCTGAGAGGGCTTGTAATCACCTGTATCCGTTTCATAAGTTTCTTCCGGACGTTGAATCACTAACAAATGTGCATGATCAAGTATTTCTTGCCATTCAAACCAAGTATCAAATTGCGCATAGGCATCAGCTCCCAAGACAAAAGCAATAGGTTTTTCAGGGTACTGCGCACGAAAACCTTTAATGGTTTCAATAGCATAAGAAGGTGTTGCACGCTCTATTTCACAATTATTAGGCACTAAACCCGACACGCCCTCACATCCTAATTTTACCATATCCCAACGCGCTCTAGGAGAAGCGCTCGGATGTTCACGGTGAACGGGTTTCGCGCTCGGAATAATGTGTACTGATTCACACCTGAGTGTTTCAAACACATCAATGGCCAGCCGCAAATGCCCGTTATGAAAAGGGTCGAAGGTTCCACCATATAAAGCAATCATCCATGCTTTCCTTGGCGCTGCCAGACATCCACACCAGCTATCTCTAATGCCAGTGACTTTAATTGCAACCAAAGGTCATGGCTCCCAGAAGATTTAGCTGCCGTATCTAACCGAATGCATTGATTCAACAAGCGGTGCAATTGTCGGTGTTGTAAACGTTGTAGCGCAGATTGGACAATAAGCTTTCTTGAAGCCCAAACCTTGGGAGGTGTCGTCACTTGAGCCGGCGACTTTCCTTTTTCGACTTCCATACTTAAATCGAGTAATAAACGTAACTCTCTTGCTATCAATGCAATAATACCAATTATAGCCTGTCCTTCTTTTTGCAACGTTTGACTAATGCTTAGTACACGCTTCGCGTCTCCTGATATCATGGCATCAATCAGTGCAAACACATTAAAGCGCGCGTTATCACTAACAGCAGCTTCGAGTTCCTGAAGAGAAATGGATTGCGAACCAAAAATTAACGACAGTTTTTCGATTTCTTGACGTGCTGCATATAAGTTCCCCTCAACCAATTCAACTAAAAGCTGAAAAGCTTGCGGTTCTAAATGAACATGATGGCGTTTTGCTCTTTCTTTCAACCAACCAGATAGCTTCTCACGTCCTATCGGCCAGCATGGCACATGCACACCAACTTCATCAATTTGTTTAAACCACTTAGTTTTTTGTGTACTATTTTCAATTTTTGGCGAAGTAATAATGATAATGATATCATCGATGGGACGGTTCGCGATTTGTATAAGAGCGTCTTTTCCAGCTTTGGTGGGCAAACCTTGTAACCGACACTCAATGACTTTACGACTAGCAAATAAGCCAACATCATTAACAGCAAATAAGATTTCAGACCAATCAAATTGCTTATCCACATGAAAAATTTGACGTTCGCTATACCCTTGTTGTGAGGCGAGAGAACGTAACGCCTCTAAACCTTCTTCAACCAGCAGTTGCTCCTCACCGTGCAACCAAGTGAGAAAGGGTAATTGATGATGTATTGTTTGTGAAAAGCTTTCCGGATAAACACGCATTAAATCTGTCTCAACAACTCACCTTGCATTCTTTGGATGAGTTCCTTCCACATTTCCTCAACTAAGAAGTTTTCTTCACGGTTTTTGACTGTTAATTGTTCACGATCAAAGCGCATAAAACGACGCGTTCGTATACGATGTAAAGTCGCCTCATTTTGTTTCATATCATCAAGAAACTGATATTCTAGTGTAATGATTAGTTCATACTCGTTAGTACGACCTACGGGATCAATCGTTAAGCTTTGACGCTGATAACGGTAATCGACCAGTTTGAGATATTTCGTTTGTAAGTGATTAGCACTTAAGGTTGTATTTAACCAATGTTGTTTCATTTCTCTGAGGAAGAGCGGGTCAACATCATCGGTATAGGATAATAAACTCACACGATAACTGTCGATAGGTTTCATCGTTCCCCGTAACTGAAAACCACAGCTAACGGGAAGCAAAAGTAACAAAAATGCCCATAATCGCATTTGTTTCAGAGATCGTGTCAACATAACTAATTAATTTGCAACGATATTAACAAGTTTACCAGGGACCACGATAACTTTTCGCAATGTTTTACCGTCTGTAAAGCGTTTAACGTTTTCGTGATTGACAGCCGCTTTCTCTATGTCGCTTTTGGACATATTGGCAGGTAGCTCCAACTTACACCGTACTTTGCCATTGACTTGCACAATGATTAAAACACTGTCTTTTTCAAGCGCACTTTCATCCCACGAAGGCCAATTTTCATGAACAACAGCTTGCTTATGCCCTAATGCTTCCCACAATGTGTGCGTGCAATGAGGCACAATCGGAGATAATAGAAGAATAGCGGCCTCTAAACCCTCTTGCATTACTGCTCGATCGTTCGGCTCTCTTTGTTCTGCTCGACTTAACGTATTAAATAATTCCATTACTTTAGCAATAGCCGTGTTAAAAGTATAACGACGGCTGATGTCATCGGTGACTTGCTGGATGGTTTCATGTGTTTTACGTCTAACCGCTTTTTGTTCGTCGTTTAGGGTAGCCATATCTAATACAGGGGACGGTCCCTGACTCACATGATCAAAGGTTAATTTCCAAAGACGTTTTAAAAATCGAAAGGCCCCTTCCACACCGGACTCAGACCACTCCAAAGATTGCTCGGGCGGCGCTGCGAACATCGTAAACAAGCGAACGGTATCAGCCCCATAGCTTTCAATGAGCGCTTGAGGATCAACGCCATTGCCTTTAGATTTTGACATCTTTTCGATATTGCCAATAATCACCGGTAACCCATCAGCTTTTAAAGTTGCAGAAACCGGCTGCCCTTTATCATTCTTTTTCAAATCAACATCAGCTAAACCAAAAAATTCACGTTTTCCTGAGTCTTCGCGATAAAAAGTTTCTGCTACGACCATACCTTGCGTTAATAAACGTTTAAAAGGTTCATCGCTTGATACTAAACCGCAATCACGCATTAATTTATGGAAAAAGCGCGCATACAATAAATGTAAAATCGCATGTTCAATACCACCGATATACTGATCGACAGGCGTCCAATAATCAGCTCTTTCATCCAACATTGCGGAATCTAAATCCGCACAGGCGAAACGCGCAAAGTACCAGGAAGATTCCATAAAGGTATCGAAAGTATCTGTTTCACGAATTGCGGGTTTTTGGCACTTGGGGCATGTCGTTTCATAAAAAGAAGGCATTTTCTTAATCGGCGAGCCAACACCATCAAACTCAACGTCTGTGGGTAAAACGACAGGGAGATCCTGCTCAGGTACAGGTACCGCACCACAATCCTCACAGTTAATGATGGGTATAGGCGTTCCCCAATAACGTTGCCGTGATATTCCCCAATCGCGCAACCTAAAGTTAGTTTGTCTTTCACCTTTTTTTGCTTGCTCTAAAGCTGAAGCAATCGCGTCAAAAGCTTCATTGAAAGACAAGCCATCAAATTCACCAGAATTAATGAGGTGACCTTTTTCAGTAAAGGCTTCTTTAGTCAGATCACAAGTTTCATCACCTACAGGTTTAACGACTTGCTGGATAGGTAAATTATACTTATTAGCAAATTCCCAATCTCTTTGGTCATGCCCAGGAACTGACATCACCGCTCCTGTACCATAATCCATCAAAACAAAGTTAGCCGCCCATACAGGAACCACTTTTCTTGTGATTGGATGGATAGCTTTCAGCCCGGTATCAACGCCCAACTTCTCCATAGTGGCGACATCGGCTTCAGCAGTTTTGGTACTTTTGCATGAGTCGATAAAAGTCCTTAAAGTGGCATTCGATTTAGCCGCTTCAAGCGCTAATGGGTGTTGAGCAGCTACCGCCAAATAGGTGACACCATACAAGGTATCGGGACGAGTTGTGTATACACTCAAAGCGGAATCACTATTTTCAATGTCGAAAGTAATTTGAACGCCTTGTGATCGCCCAATCCAATTGCGTTGCATGGTTTTGACTTGCTCAGGCCACCCTGCCAAGGTATCAATATCATTCAATAATTCGTCAGCGTAATCCGTGATTTTCATGAACCATTGTGGAATTTCTTTGCGCTCAACTAAAGCACCAGAGCGCCAACCACGGCCCTCCGCATCGACTTGTTCATTAGCTAATACGGTAAGATCAACAGGATCCCAATTAACAACAGCATTTTTCTTGTAAACCAGTCCTTTCTCGTACAACTTTGTAAATAGCCATTGTTCCCAACGATAATATTCCGGCTTGCACGTCGCCACTTCCCTCGACCAATCATAACCGAAACCCAATCGCTGAAGTTGCTGCCGCATATAGTCGATGTTTTGTTCTGTCCAAACTGCAGGAGCCACATTATTTTTGATAGCTGCATTTTCTGCTGGAAGACCGAAAGCATCCCACCCCATCGGTTGTAAAACATTTTTACCTTGCATGCGTTGGTAACGTGCAATGACATCACCAATTGTGTAATTACGCACATGCCCCATGTGGAGTCGTCCACTGGGATAAGGAAACATACTCAAGCAATAAAACTTTTCTTTTTGAGGATCTTCAGTGACTTCAAATACTTTATTTTTTGACCAAAATTCTTGGACAGATTCTTCGATATGTGAGGGGTGATATTGCTGTTCCATGATGATTTGCTTCTGTAATTGATCCTAAGTTGCACCAAGCCGAATAGCATACCTTAACCATTGTGAAAAGGCTATCGCACATCACACGCTAATAAAGAACGTTTCTTAAACTTTTAGAATCAATTACGATGAGGTAACCATTGATCTTCGAAAAGAAGCATCTTAATATGTCGACATGATCAATGAAACTTCTGTACTTTTCATTTTACAGGGTGTTTTTTTCCCTCCTGGAATCAATTTTTTGCTCATAGTAGTGGGGCTGCTTTTGTGGAAACACTGGCAACGCTCCAGCCTGTGCTTATTTGCTGTTTCAATCAGCAGTTTGTGGTTGTTATCTCTGCCTGTTTTCACAGATTATCTACATACGTCACTTAAAAACTACCGTATATTTGACTACCGTAGCATCAGTTTTCCTGAAGAATCGGCGATATTACTGCTTGGGGCAGGAGACACACGAACGGCACCTGAAATGGGTAATATTGATACTGTGGGCCCTGATTCTTTGGAACGCGCCAGATATGCTGCATTTTTGTACAACAAAATTGAAATTCCTATCGTGGTTAGCGGTGGTCGACGCCCAGGACAATCTTCTCCGGAATCGGTTCTTATCAACCAAGTTTTAATTGATGAATTTGACGTAACTCCTCGTTGGCTAGACACCAAGAGCCAAAACCTGCTCGAACAAGCGCAGATGAGCGCCAAAATACTGCAAGAGCAGAAGATTACAGACATTGTCGTTGTGGCACATGAGCCAGAATTGTATTTACCTACCTCAGAGCTCACCGCCAAAGGCTTTAATGTTTTTCCTGCGCCTTTATTTGAACAGACTGCTCAAGCATTTTTTAAAAAAAAGCCTTGGATAAAATGGTTACCTCATTATTCTGCTTTTTACAATAACTGCCAATACCTTCAGCAATTTATCTCACGAGTATTCTACTGGTTATGAATAACGAAATCTGGTGGGTTTTATTAGTAACATTTATTCTATCAACAAGCATTTCAGCTTTCATATCTATTCGCTTGTTGTCCACTAAACCTAAGATCATTAAAATTCTATTTGCAGGATTACTATTTTGGGTATTTATGTTTTTGCAAATAGGGATTTACGCTGTCGTTTTTCGATAAATACGCCATCCTTATCCTTAAGCTATCTTTTTCGAAATCTCCACAGCAAATAGCCAATGTTAAGTAAGAGTAAAAGATAGTTGATGTAGAAACCCCAATAGGCAAATGGGGTTTCACCTTTAACCAACTCAATATCACCGACTAGCGTATCAGCGGTAAATTGTGGCAATACATGCGTGGTTTCACCACGAAAATTAACAAGCCCTGTTAAACCTGTATTGGTCCCTCGAATAAGAGGACGCCCTAACTCGACAGCACGCATCCTGGCGATTTCGAAATGTTGTAAAGGACCCACAGAGTCACCAAACCAAGCGTCATTAGACAAAGTTATCAATATATCTGCTGTACTTCCAGATTGTAGAGCAATATCTCTAACCAAATTAGAGTAAGCAACTTCGTAACAAATAGCAGGAGCAAGCGCAATATCTCCCATCATAAGATTAGGCTGATCATGACTACCCTCACTAAATCTCGACATGGGTAAATCAAAGAAATCAATTAAGCCACGTAACCAATCTTCTAAAGGGACGTATTCACCAAAAGGTACCAAATGTTGCTTATTGTAATAAGACTCGGTCTCGCTCAATAGTAAAGCACGATTAAAAAACAGTCTACGGTCTCCCTCAAACTCAACAGACGGTATACCCAGTACCAAAGAGGAGCCCATGTTTTGTAATTGGTTGCGTAAACGTGACAAATAATCTTTAACGCTGTTTTGTACAACAGGGAGAGCGGCTTCAGGCCACACGACAAGATCAGCACCAGAAACTTCTTGCGTTAATGTGTGATATTTTTGAATGGTAGGTAACCTTTCTTCAGGGAGCCACTTTCTATCTTGAGGTATATTCGCTTGTACTAAGCCAATGCTAAGCGTTTTACCGGTCGGCTTTACCCATTCAATTTGCGACAAGCCAATACCCACCATCATGATCACGCTAATCAATCCGCCTGCTAGCCAATCAAATTTTTGCCTAAAAAGCATAAAGGCAGTAGCACCAATAATGATGTAAACCAGATAAGACAAGCCATAAACACCCAAAACACTGGCAAAGTGTATGAGTGGTGTATCAAATTGCGAATACCCAAGAAGCAACCAAGGAAAACCCGTGAAGACTGTCGAACGCGCAAGCTCTCCGAGCGTTAAAGACAGGGGAATGAGAATGCAGAAATAGCCTATGGTCTTTTCAAATCTTAGGGTTATTGCAAGTTTCTGCCCCACATACATGGCTAAAGCAGGAAAAAGTGCCATAAACGCAACCAATAAGCCAGTGAGTGCTATAGCTAGAGCCATTGAAGCATTGCCAAACTCATGGATAGACACATGAATCCAACTTAAACCTGTTGCAAAGAAACCCAATGCAAAGCAGTAACTCCTAAACAATGCTGCTTTAGGGGCCAGGTTAATCACTAAAACAATAGCCAGTGGGAAAATGATGAAAGGCAGTAGCCAAACATTGAATGGTGCAAAGCTGAAAACACCACTCAACCCCAAAATCAATGCGACCAGGTTGCCGCTCCAACCTGGTGCCGTTATGCGTGTTATCATATTTTAAGCGACGTTCTCGTCTCTTTGATTATCTTCTTGTAATGTCGCCCGCAATAAATTAATGCGCCGACCATCCGCATGCAAAACCTCGAAATTAAAATTTTCAATAGCAATGACTTCACCTTGTGACGGCATATGCCCAAAGGCTTGAAGGACAAGTCCTGCTATCGTATCAAACTCGCTATCGCAAAAGGCTTGATTAAAGTACTCATTAAAGTCATCGATGGTAGTCAACGCTTTGATAGTGTACTCATTATCACCAATGACTTTTATATTATCTTCTTCCTCATCGATATCATATTCGTCTTCAATATCACCAACGATTTGTTCGAGAACATCTTCAATGGTAACCAAACCGGACACACCACCATATTCATCGACCACAATCGCAATGTGATTACGACTGGAACGGAAATCTTTCAACAACACGTCGAGGCGTTTACTTTCAGGAATGATTACTGCGGGGCGAACTATATTGCGCATGCTGAATTTGGTCGATGTATCCGACTGGAGATGACTGACATAAGCGAGAAGATCTTTGGCCAAAAGGATACCGACAACATCGTCTTTGGTATCCCCAATCACCGGAAAACGCGAGTGTTGCGACTCAACCACGATGGGCAGAATTTCTTGGAAGCTAGCATCCCTCTCGACGATTACCATATTCGTGCGGGGAATCATAATGTCACGCACTTGCATTTCTGAAACCTGCATGACACCTTCTAACATGCTAAGTGCGTCAGGTTTTATCAAACCTCGCTGCTCAGCGGCTCTTAACTCATCGACCAATTCTTCACGGTCTTTGGGTTCTCCTTGTAAAAACTGACCAATTCTATCTATCCAAGATATCGAGGGGGGGGGATTTTCATCGCTCATGATAAACTCATGTCTCCATAGTTGATTATTTTAAAGTTCATACTCTTTAAAGGGATCAGCATATCCCAAATGTTTTAAAATTTCGGTTTCTTTGGCTTCCATAACGACTGCTTCCTCATCATTTTGATGGTCATAGCCCAGTAAATGCAAAGTGCCATGCACAGCCATATGCGCCCAATGCGCCATCAATGATTTATTTTGCTCTTTTGCTTCTGTAAGGACTACTGGAGCACAAATAACAATATCACCTAACAAAGAAATTTCTGTTGCGACTGGCGCATCGAATTCAAAAGAAAGCACGTTTGTTGGACCGTCTTTGTTACGGTATGTTTGATTCAATGCGATCATTTCATCAGCATCTACCAATCTTACTGTTAATTCGTGCGAAGTATTAATCGAAGATGATGAAAATGAAAAATGAGATTGATAAGCCGCATTGACCCAAGACTTAACTTGATCTTCAGACGGGCAATCAGGCTGGGTCGTTGCCATTTGAAAATCAATTATTATGTCGCTGTTCAAACTGCTCATTAGTTTCAAATTTTTCGTAAGCTTTAACAATAGCCTGAACGACGGTATGCCTCACAACGTCACCTGCAGTAAAAAAGGTGAAACTCACATTATCAACACCTTGCAGTATTTCAATTGCTTGTCTAAGACCTGATTTAACACCTCTAGGTAAATCAACCTGAGTAATATCACCGGTTATCACCGCTTTCGAATTGAATCCTATGCGAGTAAGGAGCATTTTCATTTGTTCTTTGGTGGTATTCTGGCTTTCGTCCAAAATGATGAAAGCATCGTTAAGCGTTCTTCCTCGCATGTAAGCAAGCGGCGCAACTTCGATGACATTTCTTTCCATTAATTTCGCCACTCGCTCGAATCCTAGCATATCGTAGAGGGCATCATATAAGGGGCGCAAGTAAGGGTCTATCTTCTGAGCAAGATCCCCGGGAAGGAAGCCTAATCGCTCACCAGCTTCAACGGCAGGTCGAGTGAGAATAATGCGAGAAACTTCGTTTCTCTCAAGGGCATCGACAGCGGCAGCAACAGCGAGATAAGTTTTACCTGTACCTGCTGGCCCTATCCCAAAACTCACATCATTTTTAAGAATTTGTGATACGTACTGTGCTTGATGTTCACCACGGGGCTTTATGAGGCCCCGCTTGGTTTTAATGCGTGTGAACTTTTGTTCGAAATTAGGTGTATCGGCGGAATTGGTTTGGCTAAAATTGGTTTTCGATTTTAG
The DNA here is from genome assembly GCA_039187085.1 of Pseudomonadota bacterium. Classification (GTDB taxonomy): domain Bacteria; phylum Pseudomonadota; class Gammaproteobacteria; order Enterobacterales; family JBCCZV01; genus JBCCZV01. The sequence continues at coordinate 33,175 of JBCCZV010000015.1, read as the reverse complement.
CTTATCCAGGTTCGCAGCGGTAGAATAAGCTGCTCGACTTTCTTGAATGGACAAATGAACTTGTTCTCCTGAAATTTGCCGTTGACGATCGGTTAAACCATAAAGCTGCTCTATGACCCTTTGCGCAGCATTGGCTTTATCCTTTTCTCCGATGACTCTAAACTTATTGCCACGGAAGTTAATTTCTACATCCATACGTTTTTCTATGTGGCTTAAATTCTCGTTGCATTGTCCGCAGAGAGCCACCAGTCTGATATTATCATCAGGATTTAACTCAAAGTCAGCCGTTTGTAATCGACCCAAAACAACCTCTTAAGACAGTAACCTGTTAACAAAAAATGCATCATGTTCGATAAAGTGATGCTTTTCATACCAAAGTCCACTACATTTATCAAATAGCTTCGTTAGATCTTCGTCAATAATGGAATTCCTATCATCATTCATAAAATAACTGAATTTAATGACATTTATATGGCAAACCATTAAATGCTAATCCGCCACAATCCCACGGAGAGAATTTGGAAGAGCCTCTTTAATCTTGACACTTACAAAGTTTCCGATCAAGCCCCTGTCGCCCACAAAGTTCACGACACGGTTGTTTTCAGTACGTCCTCGTAGTTGCATCGGATCTTTTTTGCTTACACCTTCAACCAAGACCCTTTGTACAGTATCTACCATATTTCGACTAATACGTTGAGCTTGCTGAGAAATTCTATGTTGTAGAAGTGATAAACGCCTTTTCTTCTCATTATCATCCGTATCATCAGGTAAATCAGAGGCAGGAGTTCCAGGCCGAGCGCTATAGATAAAGCTAAAACTGTGATCAAACTCAATATCTTCAATAAGTGCCATCGTGGCTTGAAAATCGGCTTCTGTTTCTCCCGGAAAGCCAATAATAAAATCTGAAGACATTGATATATCGGGCCTTATTTTACGTAATCGGCGAATTTTTGACTTGTATTCAAGTGCAGTATGTCCCCTTTTCATCATAGCCAAGATACGGTCAGAACCACTTTGGACCGGTAAATGTAAGTGGCTCACCAGCTCAGGAACTTCAGCATAGACATCAATTAAGCGATCACTGAACTCAACCGGGTGGGATGTAGTAAAACGTATTCGATCGATGCCATCAACTGCGGCAACGAAAGTAATCAGCTCGGCAAGGTCAATTTGACGTCCGTCATGGCTATCACCTCGATAAGCGTTGACATTTTGACCAAGTAAGTTGATTTCTCTAACTCCTTGTTGAGCTAACTCGACAATTTCAGCAATCACACTGTCAAAAGGCCGGCTGACCTCTTCACCTCTGGTGTAGGGCACCACACAAAAGGAGCAGTATTTGCTGCAACCTTCCATAATCGAAACAAAAGCTGTTGGGCCTTCTGCGCGAGGCTCCGGCAAGCGATCGAATTTTTCAATCTCAGGAAAGGAAACATCAATAACAGCTTTTTTGGCACCATGAGCTTCATTAATCATTTCTGGTAATCGGTGTAAGGTCTGAGGACCAAAAATGACATCCACGTAAGGAGCCCGCTCACGTATTGCCTTCCCTTCTTGGCTGGCTACACAGCCACCAACACCAATGATCAGCTTGGGATTAGCTTGCTTTAAATGTCTCCAACTACCCAATTGCGAAAAAACTTTTTCTTGTGCTTTCTCTCGAATAGAGCATGTATTAAGCAAAATGATATCGGCTTCTTCAGGGGTATCAGCAACCGCAACTTGATGTGTTTTGTTCAATAAGTCAGCCATACGTGATGAATCATATTCATTCATCTGACAACCCCAAGTTTTGATATACAGTTTTTTCGTCATCATTGGTCTCTAAAATTTTGCCTCGTATCTTTACAAAGAAAGACTTATTTATTGCGTTTCAAGGTGTTACCGAGGCCAATGACTTCTTGGAAGAGCTTCAAGTCTCTGCAGCAGACATAAAATTCCGTGCTGAGAAGCCTGTGCCTCTTGAAAAAGAAAGGTGATTTTATCATGGGTAGGATTAAGACTCTAGCAACAGTTGAATAGAAACTCACCGAGCTTAGTAGTTTGTTTTTTAAGGTTTTTATGTATGATTTACGAATCCATTTCGGACCAGTCTCGTTTAGTTCTTTCTACAGAGCGCCTCATTACCTCACCAATGAGCTCTCTGAAAGCGCCTCGAATCAAAGCCAGCTGTTTGGCATCGTGGTCATCGTCGTAGGGAACTTCATTAACGGCAAGTAAAAGCTTGATACTGCGCTGATCTATCCAAGTCTTAATATCGTTTGGCATAGTAGAGATTTTCTCAATGTAGACGAATACTTATAAAGACTAGTGGGATAAACCGTCTTTCGCCAGACAATGCGCCATAGATTTTACAGTTTAAGATAACCCAAAGTGAATTTACGATTAAGTCTCTATAAATATTATAGAGCTTTTGATGAGTGAAAAAGTGCTCAAATAGACTTAACTCATTGTTTCAAAAGACTAAGAAGATTTTTATAATGGCACTCTACGTTTTTTTCGTTCAAACTTCTTCTTGATGTATTATCAATATCCAGTGAAGTCTCTGACCGGGCCTAGTCTCATGACACGTTTTTAAAAACCATAGCTACTAAAATAGGCAATTTCTTATGAACAAACTCTTATCTCTTTTTATTGTGCTCAATCTCTTCATGTTGCTAGACGGCACATCAATCGCTCAAAATTGGCAGTTAGATTCATCGCAATCCAAGATTTATTTTTCTTCCGTCAAAAACTCAGCAATTGCCGAAATTCATTACTTTTCAAAGCTATCGGGCCAATTGAATGCTAAAGGTGAGCTTATGATTGAAGTAGACTTGGAAAGTGTGAATACTGCGATCCCAATACGGGATACCCGTATGAAAGAAATGTTTTTTGAGACTCAAAAGTACCCTAAAGCCTTGATAACGACCTCTGCAATTCCTAGCGTGCGAGAGATTTTGAAATCGCAAGATCGCCGCGTTCAAACTCAAGCAGCTTTGACTTTACACGGAAAAACGCAAACCGTTGATTTGCATTTACAAGTGATGCGAATCAGCCCAAAACGTATACGGGTAATTTCTGAAAAGCCAACCTTTGTTCAAGTTTCTGCGTTTGACTTGGATGGAGGGTTAAAAAAACTGCAAAATATCGCTAACTTAAACCACATCAGTGCTTCTGTCCCAGTAAATGTGGTTATTGACTTTGTCCCTTATAAACCCTAGCACAAACTTAATGCGGCGTAGGTTCGATTAGTGTTGAGACTACGCCAGCTGGCCAAACAAAAAGCTCTCAATATCTTTCACAATATCACCTTGGTTAGGGCGCTCTAAAGGTTTCAAGTGCTTGAGACGTACACTTGCTTCAACATTCCAATTGCATAACAAATCAGCAAATTCGCAGCAGCGATTATAGATAAGCTCTAATTCGTCTTCAGTAGAAAGCGACGGAGTTTGCAGACTCTGTAGCGTAGCGGTTCTAGGATCATGTGGAAATGATAAGGCATAGTGGTTGAGATACCTTTCCAGCTCTTTCGATATCGCAAGATAAAACAATTTTTTAGCTTCAGGACCTACTTCCGAAAAATCGGTCAACTCACCAAAAGGTGAGAAATCAATTCCCATAACAAGAACACCGTCACCTTGGGGATCTGCTTGCAGTGTTGCATGCCTAGGGCTATCGTTCAAAAAAGCTAAAGTACCAAAAATCTCTCCAGGAAATAAACGACTCAAAGGTTTCGCATTTACCAAATCATCACTGATAAATACGCGCAATTCACCTTTTAAAAGGAAGTACATGATTGAGTCAAAATCACCTTTACGGCAAACGACTTCACCGGGGTTTGCCAGTGATAAACGTCCCATCTCAATAACACTGTTAAATTCGTTGCGATTGGCCTGCCTAAGCACTTTAAAAAAAGGTATATTTGTCAAAACCTTAATCATCTCATTACGAGGTATTCTGCTCATGCTTACCGATTTCATTCTTACTCCTCATATCCCCGATATTGATCTTGTCCGCAACTACGCGAGTCATTGATAAATTGATTTAGCACTCATACAGACAAAACGTCATTTAGCAATTTACCTTTATTGCTCAGTTATTGTAACCAATCGTTTGCCCATGGTCACCTGTTTCGAACTATACTCTCACTCATTATGACAATGTTAAAGCCAAAAATACTAGATCAGTTTCATGTGTACAAAGGCAAGGCATTGAATACTGATGAGAAATTTTTTTTACAATTTTTACTCGTATACCACTAAGCTCAGAGCATGACTCAATGGGTTTGAGAAACGATACTTCCTAAGAACTTATTAAGTTACTATCTCAGCAAATAGCAACAAAATAGCTGAGTTTTTTTAAAAAAGCGATTAGAATTCAAAGATATGTTTTTCATAAGTAGAAATCTTCTAACTATTATTATCTCTTATGTTTGAAATTACTAAATTGCAAGGAAGTGCCGGAAAAGTCTTTATTGATTCTATATCAATACATTCCATTTTCGTTTCTATACCTCAAATACTTTTTTACTTGAGCTTGCCAACAGTGGCTTTTTTGTCAGGGTTTACTTGGCCATTAGAGTTTCTGATTCTTTTTTATTTTTTGGTTTACTCTGCACTTTTTTCTTTCGTCACTGTGAACATTCGATACAATAATCTTTCAAGGATTTGGTCTGCTGAAGATGTGCCAGTTAGCGAGTATGGCGTTGTTTTTATTTGTATGTGCTTAGGTGGAGCCATAGCTTTAGCGCCCATGTTTGTTATTGAATACTCAATTGATACTTTCGCGAATATTATCCATTTACAAAATGGTGTTATCAACGGAGAGCAAAGTAACATAGCCGATATAAGCATTAATCTGAGTTTAATTTTAATCACATTTTATCTTTCCGTGCTTTACTTCGGTGCCATCATGCTGGCAGCTGCCAGTTGTCATCAAGTGAGTGAAATTTTTAAACCTCGTACTTGGACTCGGGCACTTTTTAGTCGTAGCGGCGATTATATTTTAATTTGTTCCTTGTTAATGGGGGTGGTTGTTACTCAACTCATTTTAATTGTTGCACCAACACTTTTGTTATATTCACTTGTTAATCAACACACCCAAATACCGGCAGATTTAACCACCTACATTGCACTTTTACCCACTTTTTTGACGGCTATACCTATGGCAAAATGGTCAGGTATTTTCGCACAAGACACTGATACTTTCTTAACACCTAAACCCATTAGAGATATGCGGGAAACCACTGATTTTAACCCCACTAAAACACTTGATGGGCGTAAAGAACCACGGATAGTGACAGCGATTCAAAAACTTAATTTGGTTCGTCACATGAAGGAACGCGAGCAGAAAAGAAATACCGCAAAAAAGCACTCTCTTCCTAGCGATGATAATCAAGTTGATGCTTCTAGTTTAAGCCCGGAACAACCTTCAGTATCTCGCCAAGAAAAACTTGCGCAGCTAATTAAGCAATTGCGAGAGAGTTACTCACAAAACCCAGATGACCTGAACACGTTACAAAAACTTGTCATCGCCTGTAAAGAAGATAATCGTCGAGAAGATATGATAGCTTATGCTAACACAGGTATTGCGCGCGCAATGAATATGGCAGAACATCCTCTCGCTCTTAAAATGTATTTTGCTTTAGGAAAAGATAAACAGTTTCTGAAGTTGGACGCGCTTGAATGGCAAGAGTTTGCGCACTTATTAGAAAAAGAACAAAGGTATGTTGATGCTTGGCTCTGTTATTTAAAAATTTTGAAAGACGATGCAGCCGATCAAGAAACAACCGAGTCTAAACTTTTAGATTTAGCGAAACGCGCTAATAATGAAAGTCAACCTAAACAAGCCATTCAACTTTATGAACATTTTCTCAAAAAATTCCCAAACTCTGAAGTGCATGATGTCGTTAAGACATCGTTATCCGGACTGAAGTTAAGGCATTAAACAGATAAGTGATCAGAAGGCTTAAGGCTTTGAATTAATATCCAAGGTTTAACCACGACAGCCCAAACCGATAAATCTTGCTCAAAACGTTGCTTAGCTAAACTATTACTAACCTGCCCAATCAAGCCTTGGTTCATCCATTGTTGGACCTGATTGACCTTATTGAGTGCCACAGCCGAAGAAGCTTCAAGTAAATCGAGTTGTTCCGAAACTTCAAGTAATTTTCCTGCTGCAAAATAAACTTGTAGTGATTTCCAGTCAATTTTAGCGGTTTCTTGATTAAGTTTCTCTTGTAACACATTAATAAGGCTAGAGGTTTCAGAGGTCATAATTTCTCTCGACGATAAATCGTTTAAATTACTTAGATTTTTTACGTTTTTTAGCACGTTTTTGCTGACGTGTTTCTTTGTTTTGTGGCAGAAAAGACTCGAATCGTTCACGCATTTTTTCAAGTTTTTGTTCTTTTCGCTTATGAGTATGAGAAAACTTTGCGGTATCAAATTCAATGATGTTGTTATCTGACATGGTGGCTACTCTCATTTAAAAACACGTCGCAAATTTAGAAGATAGAATACATGGTCGCTTTTATTTTTTAACAAATCAACACCTTTTGCTTGAAACCTTGATACACATTGACTTTAAGTCTACCTATTAGGCCCATTCAAAGAGGTGAAAACTCTAGGATTTAATACCAATTTCAGACCTATCTAGCTGACACATTGCGATTTATTACTATACTCAAAATAAGTTTTGGTATTTTACGTTTTCAATGACAAGTCAGTTCCTACTTATGTATTTTATGGTAACAGTTTCAAAAATAAGGAATTTTATGATGCATAAGCAATCGTTAAAGATAGTGGTTGCATGGTCAATTCTTATTTTATGGACAAGTTTTACTGCTTATTTCTCATGGTTAAAATTTTACAAGCACCAAGGCTTATTTTCTCAACAAGAGCCCACTCATCAGCTTAGACAAGCTCGTGTTAACATCGAGAAATTAATCCCTGTATTTTACCATTTCATTGATGAAGCTTGCTCTTGTTCCAAATTCAGCCTTCCTCATATCGAAACCTTAATGAATCGCTACACTCAAGTTCAGCATATTAAAGTTGAAAGTGGAGATACACGGTGGCAATCACTACCTTGGTTATCTGATATTGTTGCTAGTCCTTCTGTTGCTATTTTCAACTCAGGGGGCGGCTTGACGTATTTCGGTCCTTATACGGATGGTGCTGTTTGTGGCGAAGGTCTTGATCTAGTCGACATCGCCTTAGATAAGTCAAAAAATGATCCGGCTTTTCAGTGGATCAATTATGTCAGCTTTGGTTGTTACTGTCCTTGGAAAACGTAAATCGAATCAGTGCAACTGAAAAGTTAAATCATGTCATAAAAATTTATTGACTGTTAACCCATATCATTGGAGCCCACAAAAAATGAATCAACACGACTTACTTCATCAACATAATAAAAAGTCCGATAAAACCATGTTGATGTTGCATGGGTTATTATTTGTTGTCTCATGCGCTTTAGCTCCATGGTATGGCACCTGGTTAGAAGCGATTGTTATTGGAGGAGGTACCCTGTTATGTATGTCTGCCATGACTTACTTAGTCCCTGGACGCTTGATTACCCAGGTGGCTGCAGGCATTGGTTTAATGGTTATGGCCTCACTGCATATTCAACAAGCCAGAGGCATGATAGAGTTTCACTTTGGAATTTTCGTACTCATTGCTTTACTGCTTTACTATCGCAATTGGGTACCTGTAATCACAGCTGCAGTAACCATTGCTATACATCATTTTTCATTTTTTTTCTTGCAAGTCCAAGGTGCTGGTGTGTGGGTGCTCCCGGAAGTTGAAAATGGTATTTGGGTTATCGGTTTACACGCTGCCTACGTCATTGTTGTCACAGCAGTTGTCGCTTGGATGAGTCATGATCTGCAACAAGAATACTTATCCTCCGCTGAACTCGCACGAAGTACGGACAGCATCATACAAGATAAACATATTGATTTAACTATAAAAACTAGCCAGCGTTCCCCATTGCTCAAAGCCTTTGATGGATACACTGACTCTGTTCGAGAACTTGTGGATAAGGTCAGTAATTCCTCTGTTTCTTTGCATGATACAAGTATGCAGCTGGCGGAAATTACGCGCATTGTCAGTGAACAATCCAATGCACAACATGAGCAAACAGACCTCATTGCCTCAGCAGTTGAAGAAATGACAGCCTCAGCAAAAGAAGTGGCCGCTAATGCTCAAGAGGGCATGACAACAGCCCACAATGCTCTGACTCAATCCAACCAATGCAATGAGTCCAGTATGCAAACAGAAACCAGTATTAAAACTCTTGAATCGCAAATTATTGAAGCATCGCGCACCATTACTTCGCTAGACAAAGAAACCAATCAAATTGGTAGCGTGCTTGACGTTATCCGAGGTATTGCAGAGCAAACCAATTTACTCGCCCTGAACGCGGCTATCGAAGCAGCGCGAGCCGGAGAGCAAGGGCGAGGCTTCGCAGTTGTTGCCGATGAGGTGCGCTCGCTCGCGCAACGCACACAGCAGTCGACAGAAGAAATTGATCGTATGATTGAAGCTTTACAAAATGGTTCAAATAACGCTGTTAGTGTTATTGAAGCGAGCAAGCGTCACGTTGATGAATGTGTCGCTCGCACACACGACACTATTGAAATGATGCAAGGTGTTGTTGAGTCCATTCAAAACATTAACCGTATCAGTGATCATATCGCCGTATCGGCTAATGAACAAAGCCAAGTTTCAACTGAAATAAGCAACAATCTGAGTCGCATAGTTACCGCTAGCCAAACAACCAATGCTCAAATTGAACAAGCTAGTACTTCTTCTTCTAAAATTGAACAGTTTGCACAACAACTTGATGCGCATTGTCGCAAGTTTAAGACTTAACTCGGCCAATTGGTGATTTAAGCATCTCTCTCATCATTGCCTTATCGAGTGATAATACCCATGTTTCATATTGCTATTCATGAAAGCTAACATAAGCATCATTGTTCTAACCCACTGCTTGCTATAGAATATCCAAATATTGAAAAACTTAGGATGTCCGATCTATGTCAACCCACCTCAATGACGTACAACACTCCGAAAACGTCCATCAAAATGACACCTCATCAACAACACATTTTGGCTATCAAACCATCGATGTGAATGACAAACAAAAGAAGGTTGGCGAAGTTTTCCACTCAGTCGCCGCCAAATACGATTTGATGAATGACCTTATGTCTGCTGGTATTCATCGTTTATGGAAACAATATACCATTCAACGTAGTGGTGCTAGGAAAGGACAGACTATCCTTGACTTAGCTGGCGGAACCGGTGATTTGACATCACAATTTAGTCGTATCGTTGGCCCGCAAGGCGCTGTGCATTTAAGTGATATTAACGCATCTATGCTCTCTACAGGCAGAGATAAATTGACCGATCAAGGACAAGTTGAGAATATTCATTATACCTTAGCTAATGCCGAGTACCTGCCCTTCTCAGATAATACCTTTGATGTGATCACCATTGGTTTTGGTTTACGTAATGTCACTTATAAAGACAAAGCGCTCAATGCTATGTATCGCTGTTTAAAACCAGGGGGTAGGTTACTCATTTTAGAGTTTTCAAAGCCAACCAATGAATGGTTTGAAAAGTTTTATGATTTTTACTCGTTTCACATCCTACCCAAAATTGGCTCTATTGTGACAAGAGATGAAAATAGTTATCGGTATCTTGCGGAATCCATCCGTATGCATCCAGATCAACCCACCTTGCAACAAATGGCTATAGAAGCAGGTTTTGATGAATGTGATTATACAAACCTTACAGGTGGCATTGTCGCACTTCATATCGCACACAAATACTAATTCGCAAGATAAACTACATATAATGCTTAAAACATTATTAGAACAAAGCTTAACACCTATCAATCAGGCGGTTGAAAAATTGCTGAGCTGCGATCCTAAGTATCCGAAATCGATAATGCCTCTTGAAGGTAGTGTGCTCAGTTTGCATATTTCACCTTTACCCGAACCTATTTATCTTCACGTTCAATCATACAAACTTCAGCTCTCACTCTCGCCAGAACTGAGAGAACAGGCCAACGTTGTGCTGTCAGGCAAGTTAACAGACTTCGTTGAAACTGCATTTTCAAATGATAACGCTCGTCTAGTCGGTACACTGCGTTACGAGGGTAATATTCAAACAGGACAAGCCTTCCAGGCTTTCTTCAGCCAACTCACTATCGATTGGGAAGAACAATTGTCAAAGCTTACAGGTGATGTACTAGCCCGCCAAACTGTCCTTGCTGTCAAAAATGCATCGAAATACTTACAACAATTATTAGCAACAACGCGACAAAATAGCTCAGAGTGGTTAACAGAAGAATCCAGGCTATCACCACCTTCTTTAGAAATGGAAAATTTTTTTGATGATATTGATGATTTAAGAAACGATACAGATAGACTGGAAGCAGCCTTAACGCGGCTTGAGCGTCATATACCATGAACACAACTATTATTTTGTTATTAAGAATTTTTAAAGATACCGCATGCTCCCCATAAAGCGTTTTTATCATATTCTAAAAGTTTGCATTCAGCACGGCTTAGAAGACTTAGTGACCAAGGATAATCAACGTCATCTCAAAAGGTTACGTTGGCTAATGCCACACATTAAAAATCAGTACCCTGAGCTATCCCGAGGCGAAAGATTGTGCAAAGCTCTCTATGAGCTTGGCCCTATTTTCGTCAAGTTCGGACAAATGTTATCTACTCGGCGTGATATTTTACCGCCTGATATTGTTGATGCCTTAGCTTCTTTGCAAGATAAAGTCCCACCCTTTGATAGCTTAGAAGCAGAAAAGATTATTCGTCGGTCCTTACATCAACCTTTCGATGAGGTTTTTGCTTCTTTTGAAAGTCAGGCCCTGGCTTCGGCTTCTATCGCTCAAGTCCACGCAGCACAACTGTGTTCTGGAGAGCATGTGGTTGTTAAAGTCTTACGTCCAAACATTGATAAGAAAATCAATGGCGATTTAGCCTTAATGCAAAGCTTGGCTAATTGGCTTGTTAAATATTTTCCTGCTTCACGGCGCCTTAAGCCGCAAGAGGTTGTAAAAGATTACGATAAAACGATTCATGATGAGCTAGATTTGATGCGTGAAGCAGCCAATGCTTCCCAGCTGAAGCGCAACTTCAAGGACTCCGACCTACTCTATGTACCCGAAATTCACTGGGATCATTGCTCTGAAAAAGTGATGGTAAGTGAGCGGATTTATGGAATACCTATTTCTGATATTCAGGGGCTCGACGCTGCAGGTGTTAATCGTCAAGTTTTAGCTGAAAGGGGCGTTAAAATATTCTTCACCCAGGTTTTCAGAGACAGCTTTTTTCATGCGGATATGCACCCAGGCAATATTTTTGTCGATGCTAGCAATCCAGAACTTCCCTCGTATATTGGCATAGATTGTGGGATAATCGGTACACTAAATGCTCAAGATCAACGTTATCTTGCTGAAAATTTTGTTGCTTTTTTTAACCGAGATTATCGTAAGGTCGCGGAACTCCATGTAGAATCTGGCTGGGTTCCTGCTGGCACGAATGTTGAGGACTTTGAATCCGCTATACGCACAGCTTGCGAACCTATTTTTGGTAAACCTCTGGCAGAAATTTCCTTTGGCTTTTTCCTGTTGCGGCTTTTTCAAACTGCTCAGCGCTTCAACATGGAAGTTCAGCCACAGCTCGTTTTATTACAGAAAACTTTCTTTTATATCGAGGGCTTAGGTCGCGAGCTGTATCCAGAGCTAGATCTTTGGAAAACCGCCAAGCCATTTCTGGAAGATTGGCTAAAGGAACGTTTAGGTTTCATGTCGATGCTAAAGCATGTTAAATCTGATCTACCTTACTGGCGAGAAAAAGCACCTTATATTCCCAATATTGTATTCGATTACTTATCAGCACCTAAAAATATTGAAGAAACATTAAAAGAATTAAAAGCAATGCAAATTCAACATGTTGAACTTGCAAATAATCGTCGAGGAACGTATCTTGGTGGCGTTTTATTTGCTGGTTGTGGATTCTTTGCCATTAGTGTTCCCTGGGTTTGGGCTTGGCCAATTTTAGCCGGCCTGGGTTTGGTAGGTCTGTTGATTATGTGGATATTCACAACGAGAACGTGACCGCGTACATGAGTTATGCCAACGAATGTGTTAAGTCTAACGTTTTGAGGATATTCAGTGGAAAATTTAATCGATTCGTTTAGAATCCTCTCTTAGTTTGGGGCATGTAACATGACTGCAACCACAAATGACTGCATATTTTGCAAAATAGTGGCTGGGGATATTCCAGCGAACATTGTCTATGAAGATGAGCACTGTATCGCATTTAAAGATATTAACCCCAGAGCTGATACCCATGTTCTTTTGATACCGCGCAAACATATCGCGAGTTTGATGGAATTGCAGGACACGGACAAAGAACTATTTGGGCATATGATGATAACTTTACCTAAAGTCGCCAAACAGTTAGGTCTTGATAATGGCTATCGCACTATTGTCAATACCGGTCCTGGCGGTGGTCAAGAAGTCTATCATGTTCACTTTCATATTTTGGCAGGCAAAGGCAAACTTCCTTTTGCTTGATGTATTACAAACATTAATTAGTCGAGGCGTATATGGGCGGAATTAGCATCTGGCAACTGGTGATCGTATTAGTAATCATACTTTTACTATTTGGCACAAAAAAACTACGTAACATGGGTGGCGACTTAGGTGCTGGTATAAAAAATTTCAAAAAATCTATGAAGGACGCTGAAGCAGAAAGCAGCGAAAAAACAACTGAAAAGCTTACTGATAATGCCTCCTCAGACTCAGGTAGAGTCATCGAAGGAGAAACAACAAAACAAAAAGATAACGTGTAGCTTCTATTATGCCTTTTGACATCGGCTTTATAGAACTTCTCATTATTGGTGTTATGGCATTGTTGGTTCTCGGTCCCGAGCGCCTTCCCAAAGCAGCGAGTACCGTTGGCCGCTGGTTGGGGCACGCTAAGCGCACAATGAACAATTTCAAAAATGAAATCGATCGCGAAGTTCAGCTTGAAGAGATGAAAAAGAAGCTGGAAGAGCATGCTCGTCAGCTGCAAGAAACCACTCAGTCTATGACTCAAGAAGCTCAAACGCTGGCAGATGACGTTAAAAATGCTACTCAACCTTATGATGACGAAGCTGATGATACGCACGGTGGTGATGGTAACGATTTTGTCGATTTCAATGCTCCTTATGAAAATGAAGCAGATAACGCACCTTTTGCCAATGAAAATCAAGTAGCGAAAGCAGATTCTAATAAACCTAAAACGGATACAGCACCAACAGCAAAATCTGAAAATGAGAATAAACAATCAGCGTCTACTAACCCAAAAGGCTCTGACGAAGCTCATCAAACGAATTCAGTAGAGAAAAAAGCCGTTTCACATAGCTCTGCAAAACCGCCAGAATCAGACGATGAGCCTCCAGTAGCCGCCAATCAAACGAAATAAAATTTATGACTGAACAGCATTCGAATCCAGTCCAAAATGAGATGCCTCTCATTGCACATTTAGTGGAACTTCGTGACCGTTTAATTCGCGTGGTTGCCATAGTTTTCGTGATTTTTTTCGCGCTCTACCCTTTTTCCAATGATATTTATGAGTTTTTAGCCAATCCTTTAACCTCGCGTTTACCCGAAGGTGTTAATATGATTGCTATTGACTCATTACAGCTTTTCTTCGCGCCCTTTAAACTTACTTTCTTTGCCGCATTCTTCATTGCTATTCCTTATGTATTACATCAAGCGTGGGCTTTCATAGCACCAGGACTTTACAATCACGAACGCAATTTTGCATTACCCCTTCTGGTTTCCAGTATCCTACTGTTTTATACCGGAATGGCGTTTGCCTATTTTGTTGTTTTTCCTATTGTGTTTGGTTTTTTGATGAGCGTACAAATTGATAACGTTCAGGCAGCACCAGATATTGCCTCTTACCTAAACACCTCAATTAAACTCTTCTTCGCGTTTGGTATTGCCTTCGAAGTTCCTATCGCCACCGTTTTATTAATCTGGACCGGCATAACCACTGCAGATAGTTTACGTGAAAAGCGCCCTTATATCATCGTTGGCGCTTTCGTAGTCGGCATGTTGCTAACACCACCCGATGCCATTTCACAGACTTTACTCGCTGTTCCCATGTGGCTATTATTCGAAGCAGGATTATTTTTCTCCAAGTTTGGCCCAAAGAAAGACGAAGACGAAGAAAATAGTATCGATACTGATGAAAACGCTGCAAAAGCAAATTCAAAAGAATAGTGAACGTAATAAAAAAGAGTGAATTATTTATGAGTCGAATATCTTTACTAATTTTCTTGATGCCATGGGCAATTTTTGCGGAAACCGAGCTCTCCGTACTACACCAAAAACTAACCGAATGCCGCAATATGCAGCAGGATCAAGCCCGCTTAAAATGTTACGACAACTTACCGATAAGTTTTGAGGATTCCTTTGGTATCGAAAAAATAAGTGCTAAGACAACTGCAACTAAGTCTTCTTCAGGTACCGTAGCCACTACTTCTCCAGAGCCTTCCAAAAAAGAAGAAGCGGATTCTATTGAAAGTCGCTTAGTAGGCCCTTTTACTGGGTGGAACGGAAAAACAATTTTCAAACTAGAAAATGGACAAGTTTGGCAACAATCGGAAAAGAGTAATAGACACTCTCGTCTTGATTCTCCTAAAGTTACCATATCTCGTGGCTGGTTAGGTACTTATCGTCTAAAAGTCGAAGGCATGAATGCCAGTGTTCGTGTTAAACGCATAAAATAAATGGTTTTTCCAAAACGTTTCTTATTTGACATAGGAACTAATTTAACCGATAACGCATTTTCGGCTGATAGAGAGTCCGTTGTAGAAGCAGCTCTCCAGGCTGGTATCAAAAAAATGTTAGTTATCGGCACTGATTTATCAGAAAGTCATCAGGCAATCGCACTATGTGAAACTTACCCTGAACAGCTCATTGCAACAGCTGGCTGCCATCCACATTATGCCAAAAGTATTGAAGTTCACGCCTTGAAAGAGGCATTGATTTCTTTACTTAAGCATTCTTGTGTTAGAGCGATTGGTGAATGTGGTTTAGATTTTAATCGAAATTTCTCACCACAAGCTCAACAAATTCGTATTTTTGAAGCTCAACTCGAAATTGCCAAAACAACAAATTACCCAGTATATTTGCACGAGCGCGATGCCAGCGATACAATGCTCTCATTGTTCACTCCGTATGTTGAAGCTCTGCCACCTAGTGTTTTACACTGTTTTACAGGCAATCAGTCAGTCTTGAAAAAGTATTTAGACTTAGGTTTGTATATAGGTATCACTGGATGGATTTGTGATGAGCGCCGGGGGCAAGAGTTACAATCTATCGTCAAGTATATTCCTAAAGATCGTATCCTGATAGAAACCGATGCACCTTACTTATTACCCAGAACGATTAGACCCAAACCCAAATCTCGTCGTAATGAACCTAGCTTTTTACCCTATATACTACAAAAGTTAAGTCAATGTATGGAAATATCAGAAGACGAGCTTGCACAACACTGTTATAACAATGCAAGAGATGTGTTTTCTTTTTAGAAAACAGAATTAGTCGTGATCATTTAGGTTCTAATACGCCCTAATCAAGGCAATATTGGAAATAAAAACAAAAAAGTCAATCAGAAAAACCCTAAAGTGGAAAACGAAATAATAACCACTCAGGGATAAATAAAATTATCGATTGGAATACCCCGTAGGAAATGAACTGCGATCACTATGAGGATCGGTATTCGTTACAATTCCAGAAGAATCATCATTAGGGCCTATCAAAGTGACGGTATTCTCATTCAATGAATTTAAGTCCATAGAATATTCAGCAGCATCGATAACTTCAATTATAGATTGTCCGCTCATAAAAAAATCTAACAGTGCGTATAAGTCATCTGAATTGGAAACTGAGATTTGAACTTGTTCTTCTGAAATTTGCAATTCATATCTTTCGTACAACACTAACCTTAAAGGTTCTAAAGGTGTATAGGTATCCGCTGATGAATGAATATTTAAAACCGTCCCAAAACCAGGAATACTCGAATCTATTTTTAACAAGCTTGTATCATCAATAGCTAATATAATTTGATGCCACTCATCCTGAAACTCTCCTTCCATTATCCAAATTTTATCAGCCAATACTGCTGCGTTACAATATAACCAAACTCCAAACGCCATACTCAGTTTCTTCATGATGTTCATCGTGGTTTCCTCATAACAGTTTTTAGAAATCAACAGTCTGATGCCCTAGATGTTGATAATGAGTTTGCTTTTTTTGTTTACGACAATAGATAATGTAAAACTCTTGATAGTTAATGACCGAACCAGAACCAAAAAATTTTCGAAGAGTTCGTTCAATTTTTTTGGTATCCACATTTAATTGATTCGCTAAATGCTTAGCTCGATACACCCTACCATTTTTAGCTACCAGTGTATTGCATCTTTTAAGAAACCGTTGACTTTCATCTTCAGATGCTGCAAGTGCCTGCTCAAGTCTTTCTGCATATAATGCGTAATTAAATTTTTCTGGAGATAATTCGTTAACCTCATCGTTAGTAATTGTTGTTCTTTCGACAAATAAACGTCTAATAACTTTAATTTGCAGCCACAAAATCACAAATCCTAAAATCAAAATAAAGTATAACCAGGTATTTATTGATCTCAGAATGTTTGAACTTGAAGAGGTCTCATCTTGAAAAAAAGTTGAAGGCGTAACGACGCCTGTGCTACTCAAACCTTTAAACTCGATAATATCACCTTTAGGAATACCATAAGGTAACAAAAGTGTCTGCCCTGACTCTAAAATAGTAAAAGTGTCGTTATTACTTGTTCGATAAAGCAGTGTTTGTTCTTGAAATACAGCGAGTAAATTATTAAAGCGAGCTTTTATCGTTAACGCACCACTACTGCTGTCTGTGGTGGTAGTTAGCATTACGTTTTCTGTCGACCCTTTCCATTTTTGCATAGCTTCTAAATCAATGATCGCCATACCATCTGGACTGCTCGCAAAGATCCAATCACCTAAATTGATTGATAGGTTATGATACAATGTTTTAAGAGATGCCGCATAACTGCCTTGTTTTTTTTGATTTATCCATTGTGTAATTCGATTCTTATGTAAAATCCATAAGCTCTCATCATGAAATACCATGGTGTTAATATCATCATCGATTAAATGAATAGATACGTCGTTAAGCTCGACATCTAAATAACGTAGCTTACGTTTATCTGAAACTGTAACTAATTCCTCATTATTGCAAGTAAAAATTCCATAGTTGCGTTTATCGGTGTAATGCGTAGCTTGAAACTGATCATTTAAACGACGTATACCATTATATTTAGAGCTAACGAATAAATAGTCATCACAATGATAGAGGGTCGTAATTTTTGATGTGTGTTTCTCTATATTATCTTTTAATAAATAACCGGAGTTATTAAAAACAAAAATACCCTCTAAACGTGTTGCAACTACAATCAAATCTTGGTACTGCTCAATCCAAGTTACATTGTGTTTTTTTAATGAGGTTAAGATGAGTTGTTTTGTCTGCAAATCATAACGATACAAACCCCTATCAGTACCTATCCATAAAGTGAAATCATCAATAAATTTAAGTGCAGTAATTTTATGATTAAATGTTTCAGAAATAGCACTGATTGTTCCATCTATTGTATTTAAGGTATTTACACCAAGAGACGTACCGATATAAACATCTTTTTCTTGATAAGCTAAAGAATAAACATCATCACTCAATAGACCTGTTGCAGCATTGATATATTCAACATGGGAAAACGAGGAAACCATAATACCCTTTGCCGTAGAAGCCCAAACATTGCCAAACTTGTCAGTCAAGCTTTCGTAAACCTTTCCACTCAAATTTTTACGATTGCAAATCACGCTTTCGTCTTTTAAGTAACATATTCCCTTCACTCCAGACAAAAGTATTTGCTGAGGCGTTGAAGCATTCACACTATAAAAAACATCATTACTAATTTTTTTTGATTGTTTATAAACACCTTCAGTTGTTAATGTGTAATCTTTATAAATGTGATAAATTTTTTTACCTATTAACCTATAATCACTTTCATCACTATGTAGATTAAATGTTAATACACCATTGGAGGTTGCAATTTCAATTTTTTCATCATTAACTTCAAAAATATCATAAATAAATAAACCTGAAGGTAAAGTGATGACTTTTTCAATAGCTAGACCTGTATGCTTATACAGATTTTTATTCGTTGAAATAAAGAAACTATTGCTATCAATTCGGTATAAATCCATAATGCGTTCATTGGCAACAAGATTTATTTGTAGATGAGACAAGTGTATTTCTCCTTGTTTAAAAGTATAAATCTCATCATCTATAGCAAAAAATAATTGCCGTTTTTCTCCTTCATCAATACTCACTAAGCCGATAACATCGTCGGCTATCTGCTGTATTTGCAAACCATCATAACAATAAAAGCCTTGATTTTTTTCGACAATACAAAGTTGCTCTCTATCATCAAAAGCGAGAAAAGCATAATCGCCAATTGCCTGTGAGTTTTTGCCTATTATCGGAATGGGCTGTAATGGCGGTGGATAAAATCTTGCGAACACAAGCGATGAATAACACACAGAGATACTAAGCAACAACCATCGTATTTTAAAGACATGAGTCATAACAAAACCTCTTTAAATCGTGACTGTTTCCGTTTTAGATGTATATTGAATAATGTTAAGAAAGTGTTTAAAAATATGATAAACCACGTTTAGAGCCTTCGATATAGGTAAATATGCCGATACCTCATTACACCAAATTTAGAACCTATACCTCATAGACTTTTTTATTTTTCATAATTTAGCATGATAAAAAATCATTAATGACTTCTACTTTTTACATTATTGTTATTTAAAGCGTAGAGTTTTAGTATCAATCCCTATAACTCTTTCCTGAGTGTTAATTTTTAATAAAAAAAGCGACTAAACAATCTCAAATAGCTGCTTTTTTTTTCTAAAATTTAAACAATAAATCACAAATAAAAAGAAATTAACTGTTTACATTAAAAAGTTGATAGATAAAATTTACCGACTGAAGATAGAGTTTAATAGAATAGCCAGCAAATATATTGAAAGCTCACTTTTGTGCTTATTACTTTTATCAACTCCCACCCTGAAGATAAAACGCGAGCTTTCAGCTTCTCACCGCGCTTATGAAATAAACCTTTGCTCTCGTTATTGATATGTTGTAACATATCAATAACGAGAGCTTTTGGGTGTTTTTTATAGATGACATCGAAAAATATTCAGGAATAAATTAAGGGTAAATCTATGAACGTTGAAACGGCAATTGAAAAGGCTCCGGTATCTAGTCGAGTCACCAAAAGGGCCGTCGTGGACAATCAACCCACAGCTCTCACTAATATTTATGAAGATGACGTCAATATGGCAGTATGGCAACGACAGCTCTCTAAAAAGTTTATTGACGCTGCAGATAACATTTTAATAAATAAACCTCAGTTGCATCAATCAATTATTGTGAGTCCACATGATGCTTATTTTAAGGTTAATAGGGTATTAGGTAATACTCAATCATCGACCATATTATGCGAAGACATTACTGAGCTGGTTGCAATGTTCTGTTATTTATTTGAAGTTGAGCATGTAGGCTTACGATTAACGGTTTTAAAGCGCGCTATGTGTCCACGTTTTCATGTCGATAGAATTCCCTGCCGCTTAATCACAACCTATAGAGGCGTAGCAACTCAATGGCTAGCTCAAGATAAAATCAATCGTGAGCACCTTGGCACCCACCTTCCTGATGAGCAATCAAAACTTTTTAACCATATTTCAGATATCCAAAGTCTTTACCAAGGTGATGTTGCCTTAATGAAAGGCGAATACTGGGAAGGTAATGAAGGTGGTGGTTTAGTGCATCGTTCTCCTCAAGTACCGAAAAAATATTCTCGTTTATTATTAACTTTGGATTTTATCGATGACTAATAAATCACCTCTTATAACTATACGTATTTTTTTACAGGGTTTATTTGTTCAATTAATCATCATGCCATTAGCTGTGTTAGCAAGTTCTCAACATCAGCATTCCACTTCTTTAGATGCGCATGTGCACGGACTTTCTCAACTCACTATCATCATTGAAAAGTCTACAATGGCATTGCAACTATCATCTCCAGCAGCAAACTTAATTGGCTTTGAACATATCGCTAAAACACCTCAAGAAATTTCTCGTCTAGAACAACTCAATCAACAGCTTAAAGACGCTAAACACTACTCTTGGCAAAGAAAAGAATCTTGTCGATTAGAAAAGGCGAATATTGACGTATCTAGCTTGTTGCCAACACCCAAAACTTCAAAAGGTCATACATCTCATCATCAACACGCAGAAGAAAAACATTCCCATAAAAGTAAACATAGCGAAATATTAGCTCACTACCGTTATCATTGCAGCCATACCAACATGCCATCATCTATGGCTATTTCTCTATTCGATAGTTTTCCGAATATCGAAAAAATTCGTGTAATGTGGATTAAAGATACCAAACAAGGTGCCACATTTCTGACACCGACTCAGCGCGATATAGAGTTTAAATAAATGTGCGATAAAAAACATATCGACACTATTCTCGAGTCAGCTGAAAAACAATGCAAAATGCGTGGTGTACGTTTCACCCTTAAAAGAAAAATTGTTTTGCAGGGTTTGATTCAGTCTCAAAAAGCATTATCTGCTTATGAATTAATTGATTTTTGTAAAAAAGAATACGGAAAAGTAATCGCTGCTATGTCGATATATCGTATCCTTGAGTTTCTGGAAAGTCAGCAGCTTGTTCATAAGCTTAGCTTAGCGAAAAAATATGTTGCTTGCTCACATATTAACTGTGAACGTGAACACGGTGTACCACAGTTTTTAATTTGTAATAGCTGTAACAAAGTAAAAGAAATCGTCATACCTCCATCCGTTATTAATGGTTTACAAGAAAATGCTTACAGCAAAGGTTTTAAATTAGTGAGTCCACAAATAGAAATGAACTGTTTGTGTGAAGATTGTGCAAAAAAAGCAGATAACTATGGAGAGCTTACTAGAAGTGAAAAATGCGCAACAGCTGTCGGATAAATTTGCGATAGGATTATCTTTATTATGTGCTATTCATTGCTTATTAATGCCAGCACTTTTTTTATTGCTACCTGGAATGGCTGTCTGGCATGTTCATGATGAACATTTTCATGCTTGGTTATTAATAGCTATCATTCCAAGCAGTTTTTTTGCATTAAAGCAGGGTTGCCAACATCATAAGCATTATCCACTGATTTTTCTTATTGTAACCGGTATCGTTATCTTAATTACCGCTGTTATTTTAGGTGAAAAAAATATTGGGAAAGTCGGCGAAATAGCAATGACTTTATTGGGAGCAACTTTTCTCACTATTGGCCACATCTGGAATTTACGGCTGAGTAAAAACGGCGAAATAAGCTCTCATCCACAACAAACGCAAAAAATCATCAATTAAAAGGCTTGTAATTATTATGGATACCGTCATTATTCCACAAACTTATAACGAATGGCATCACTGTATTACTGTCATCTGCAATCAGCCATTAACTCCTAAATACATTGAAGAACGCATACATGCGCTAAGCAACCCTCGTGACTTTAAAACACAGCAATTTGTTAAACTCTACGGCGAAGAACAACGCATTAAGACCTTGGAGTGGTTTAAACAAGCCAAAAGCCAATCTGCCATCTCCTAAACTAATTTTCGGGATACTCAACGAAGTCTGTATAGTCTTCGAATGAATGCATTTGCATGGAGTAAGCCGCTGTTGCCATGTCGTTTTCAACCAAAGAAGTTTTTAGAATACCTGAAACCCAAAAAGGATCGTGCAAAGCACCAAGCTTAAAACCTTTAGGATAATCAATAAAAATCACCTGATTGGGCGGCGGCGGCGGTACATGGATGCAAGCACCAAAAAAAGGCACCAAAAAAAACTGTGTTATGGTCAAATCATCATCAAAAGTTAAAGGAACAACAAAACCCGGAATACGGATCGCTTGCTCATTCATTTCAGAAATGACTCGTGTCGATACCAAAGCCTGTTGGTAGCGGTCATCATTAGCTTTAGATAAGGTATTTTGAAGCTTATTACTGATTTGGTCTTCCAAAGAGCCATCTTCAACATCTGTCACGTAGCTGGGAGGGTCCATTAACGCTTCCAAATCATCTTTAGGCATCAACTCTATCCATTCGATAGTTTTATAAGACGTTTGATTGGCTGTTTCATTGGACGCTTTTTGCTCTGATTTATTGATTGCGTCACGAGCCGCTGAATCTTTTGAACTTTGTGTAGTCTCATTATTCTGTAACTTCCCATTATCATGGGTTTTTTCACAAGAAAGCAGAAACAAAAAAGAAATTCCTATCAATATAGAACGAAAAAATAACCCCATGATATTCATAACTCCGGCGAGCATTATCTATTAAGTGTTGTAATGATACATGGTATCCTTTTAAGATCAAACGCTATATGAATTGATGACAATCTGGGACAATATTATGGCTATTGAGCTGTCAAACATCCTATTTCAATACTCTGAACAACCAGAGCACCGGATTTTAGATATACCCTCTTGGAAAGTATCCACAGGTGAAAAAGTCTTTATCCATGGGCCTTCTGGTAGTGGTAAATCCACGCTATTAAGCGTGATTAGTGGGCTCCAAAGGCCAAACCGTGGTCAAGTGAGTATTCTAGGTTCTCGGTTAGATACTCTATCAGCGAGAAAACGTGATCGATTTCGAGCTCAGCATATCGGTTATGTATTTCAACAGTTTAATCTAATTCCTTATCTCAACACCTTAGATAATATCTTATTAGCAAACCAGTTTTCACAAGCTCCTTCGAAATCTGCTTCGATGGATGACATCAAAGCACTGCTCTTAACATTGAATATCACTAAAAAAGATTGGGATAAACCCACTCATCATCTCAGTATGGGACAGCAACAACGCATAGCTATTGCTCGCGCACTCATCAATAAACCTCAAGTTTTCATTGCTGATGAGCCAACTTCATCACTCGATAGCAACAACCGAGAATCTTTTATGGAGCTCTTATTATCAACAATAGCGGAGCACCCTATCACTCTCATTTTTGTCAGTCATGATTTATCCTTAGCATCACATTTTCATCGTGTAGAATCTTTAAACGACATCAACCAGTGTGGAGAGTCAGTATCATGCTAATTAAACTGGCTCGTAAAAGTTTATCAGAGCGCAAAAACTCGGTTCTACTATCGCTTATAGCAATGACTGTGAGTATTTTTGTTTTACTAGGTGTAGAACATATTCGTCAGCAGACAAAAGCCAGTTTCACCCATGCTGTTTCAGGTGTCGATCTTATTGTAGGGGCAAGAACCGGCAGTTTGAACTTATTGTTGTATTCCGTTTTCAGAATAGGTGCACCCACTAACAATATACGTTGGGAAACCTATCAAACGATTGCGAATAACCCTCAAGTTAAATGGACTATTCCAATATCATTAGGCGATTCACACCGTGGTTTTCGCGTTTTAGGCACAACTGAAGATTACTTTGAACACTTCAGTTATGGACAACAACACCACTTAGCATTGGCTCAAGGCACCGCATTTAAACAACCCTTTGAGCTCGTACTAGGTGCCGAAGTCGCTGAAAAACTTGATTACAAACTCGGTGATAAACTTACACTAGCACATGGCATTGCTGCTACTCGCCACAGCTTGCATACAGATAACCCTTTTACCGTTGTTGGCATCTTGCAAGCTACAGGCACACCTATCGATCAAACTTTACACGTTAGCTTGCAAAGTCTTGAAGCGATTCACAAACATTGGCAAAGTGGCATACCTCTTCCTCATCAAGCAAGAAATAAAAATAAACCTGACACCACTGATTTAACACCGAACAATATCACCGCTTTTTTCTTAGGCCTCAATTCTAAAATGACGACTTTCCAAGTGCAAAATGCCATCAATAATTATCCACAAGAACCTTTAATGGCTATCTTACCGGGTGTCGCCTTATCGGAGTTATGGCAAATGATGCGTATATTAGAAAATACTTTAATATTGGTGTCTATATTAGTTTATTTTACAGCTTGTTTGGGAATGAGTTCGATGTTGCTTTCCTCTATGCGCGAGCGCAAAAAAGAAATGCAGCTTTTACGGGTTATTGGCGCACCAACTTATTTCTTATTTGGTTTAATTCAAGTCGAGGCTTTACTCATTACCTTGCTTGCTGTTTTATTGGGAATAAGCTTGTTAGCAACAAGTTTGTTCTTTTTACAAGACTATTTACTGACAACGTTTAGTGTTTATATCAGCATGAATATTTTAACAGGACAAACACTATATGCCGTCATGGCAATGTTTGGTGCTTCTTTTTTTGTATCGCTCATTCCTTCACTCGGTCATTATGGTGAGTCAAACATTAAAAACGATTAATTATTTTTTATCAGAGCTGAAAATTTTCATAGGCTTTTTTGAGCGCTAATAATTTCATGATTTTTATATCACTGATTTTATCAATTCGTTTAAAAATTAGAGTAAATCAATGCTATTAATTGATTTACTCTTCAAATTATATGTAGGTTAATTACTGCATGATAAACTTAGAAAAAAATAAGGAATCGCTGTGGTTGCGTAGAAAAAATTAAACCTTGTTAGCTATTGCAGAAAAAGCAATATTGTTTTTTATCTCAACGTGACTCATCTTCGAGATAATTTTATCTCTTTCTTTATCAACTCTATATTCAATATACTATCATTTCATTATTCGAATTAAGGCTTTTCACCATCATCAACCGTGCTCTTAATTTTTGCCAATGCATCTAGATGAATAAATTGAGTTTCTATATTAACTCTTGGTTGATTAGCATCAATGCATGCGAAAGCAAGAATATTTCCTGAATGCCCGAAAGTGTTGATTAAACCTTTAGAATATTTCATAATTTTTTTATACCAACCTGTTTTTGGCGTATAAGAAACTGCTCCACCTTGGTTTCGATAAACATGCAAGAATGCTAGCTTCCCAGAAGAATGACCTAAAACATGAAAGTCACAGCCAGAAAAATTATCGCTTACAACATAAAGTTTTTTATTTTTGTTTCTTGGATCAATCACGCAATAACTAATAGCATCTACCTGCGCCGGTATATACCAATAATTTTTAGGTCCTATCCATTTCACATTCAACTCGTTATTATCAAAAGTTGCGAACCCAGATTGAGGTTCGTGAAATTCTTTTTGGGAAAAACTCACATTAAATGGACAATCTTCTTCATCAATATTATCGGCAGCATCAACAATTTTTTTGTATCCACTCATATCAAAACCTTTGTTTAAATCCATGATACCTCTCCAAAGTAACTGTTAAAAACGCAATATTGATTATTAGCGTGACTTAAGTGTGTAACTTTTTATAGTAATGAACGGTGAAAATTATTACAGATGTACAATGATGCCAACATGCCCATTGTCTCCAGCCGCTACTGTACCAACTTGAACTTTTGGTTGATATCCCCAAGTTCCGGTAAGATACGCACGATCCAGATTCCACCTCGCTTGTCCACCACCTTCATACAATATTTCAAAACCAGCTAAGTGACGGAGTGGTCCAGCATCAGTATCAAGTCGATTAAAATCTCCAATCCATAATATGGGTTTATGACTGTAATAACTTTTTACATGTGTAACAGCAATATTTATAGCTTCACTGGCTTGATTTTTATTGGCCGATTTTAAATGTACAAAAACGACATTTAATGCTAAATGAGTTATTGAAAACTTTATGATGGGTCTAACGGTTTGAACGTTTACATCTAAATCATTAACTGCATTGATAACACGTCCTTGAGTTGCTTGACTTTGAATACTCATAGTTGGCAAGCTATCTTTACTATACCAATCCATCTTAAAGCCTGATTTTAGAATCTTATTTTCTGCCAAACATAAAATATCAAAATCACTGTATCGTAACGCTCCCCAGTTACCATGGCCACCTTGGTTCATATAAAATAATTTCATATTCGCCTCTTGATATATGTTAACGCTCTATCATAATCGCGTTTTTAAATAAACTTCTTTGACTAAAAAAGCCTTATGAAGAGTTATCATAATCGATCGTTTTCGCAGCCACATATCAGACCATATTCAAAGTTAATATCAGTTATAAAGTTTTTTGCATTTCATAAAAAATAACAAATGAAAATGATTTTTATCATAAACTCAATTTTCATTTATTAACACTGATATTTTTTTAATATATCATTTATAAAACCTGCTACCTTTATTCGTCGTATATTTTCGTGAATTTAGAATTATTACATCGATACACCTATATATTCTCAAATCGTGATTGGTGTATAGTATTGAACAAAATCATACATAACACTTATTGCATTTTAAAAATTGCTTTCTAAATAAAACATTCCTCCAAAAAATATTTTTCAAACTCAAAATTAATTTTTTTTCAAATCACTTAGTTCTCACGAAACTCTAACAATTCAATCACATCGTTTTAAAACCGCCTAATCACCTTTGCGCGAAAAAATTTATTTTTATAGAGTTTATAGCGAAGCAATGAGTATCAAAAAACTTTATTATTCATTCCACACGAGGAATAATCATGCTTATACAAAAACCAAAAAAAAACCTTTATATCGGCATTTTGTTAGCCCTTATAAATAACGTTCACGCTGAAAACATCAATTCTAAACTCCGTTCTCTCTTAAAAAAACAAGATGTGACTTCTGTTCCTGTTCCTACTCAACAAAACCCAGCAATGGTTGAGTTAGGACAAAGTTTGTTTTTTGATAAAGAGTTGTCTGGTCGGCGCAATATTTCTTGTGGTACTTGCCATCACCCAAGCCTAGGCTCTGCCGATGCACAAAGTCAGTCTCGAGCACAAGGGGCGATTGGCTTAGGTCCATCGCGTCGTCAAGATGGTAATGAACGTTTTGATTTTTTACCGAGAAATGCTCTGAGTGTTTGGAATCGAGGGGTACCTGGTTGGGATGTTATGTTTTGGGATGGCCGCTTAAGCGGTAATCCACAAGTCGGCTTTACAAGCCCAGCTGGCTCCAATACACCACAAAACTTCGATAATGTGTTAGCCGCTTTTACTTTATTCCCTATTACACCGGATGAAGAAATGCGAGGTTTTCCTGGACAAGCCGATGTTTTTGGCAAGCCCAATGAATTAGCCAATCTCACGGATGATGACTTCCCTGAAATTTGGGAACTGATTTCTGCAAGAATCACTAATAATGAAGGTTACACCCAGTTACTGGAAAATGCATTTCCTGAAAAAGCCCGTGAAGATATTGATATGGCCGATTTATCTGCAGCAACGGGTGCCTTTATGACGGAAGCTTTTACCGCTTTGAACTCACCTTTTGATCGATTTCTTGCCGGTGAAAATTCAGCAATGAGTTTTAGTGCTAAAAAAGGAGCACTACTTTTTTATGGTAAAGCCAATTGTAGTGCTTGCCATAGTGGCGCTTTACAAACGGATTTTGATTTCCATAACATCGCAGCACCGCAAGTAGGTACGGGTCGCGCCCAGTTTGCACCATTAGATATTGGTCGTGGCGCAATTACAGGCTTGGTGGATGATAAGTTTAAATTCCGCACTCCATCTCTAAGAAATATTGAACTTGAAGCCCCCTATTTCCATAATGGTGCTTATGCAAAACTAGAAGATGCTGTACGTCATCATTTAGATCCCGAAACAGCTCTAGAAAATTATGACGACTCACAAGTTGCTTTTGAACTACGAGGGACTTATCAATCTCAAGTTAACGGTATTTTGCTAA
Organism: Pseudomonadota bacterium; assembly: GCA_039187085.1. Classification (GTDB taxonomy): domain Bacteria; phylum Pseudomonadota; class Gammaproteobacteria; order Enterobacterales; family JBCCZV01; genus JBCCZV01. The sequence continues at coordinate 5,278 of JBCCZV010000015.1, read as the reverse complement.
ATACTATGTCGGATAAATTAGAGGTACAAGGAAAGCCATTATCGGAAAAAGAAATGGGTCAGTTAATGGATTTTCTATCAGCTCTTACTGATCCTGGCTCTTTAAATCTCAATGGCCTTGTACCGGATAGTGTCGCGAGTGGGCTACCCATTCCTGATTAATTTTTCAAGTTCATCATTTATCATCATGAAAGACTGGAAGCATGTGTCTGATGTGACCAGTCTTTTTGTTTGATATATTGCTATTTTCTATAATATTTTCCATCCTTTTCCATGACATCTCGCTATAGCTTTGAAATAATTCGAATCCTATTTCTAGGACAGCAGGATTACTATTTTGCTTATTAGGTTTGTTATTAGAGGTTTTGCATGGATAAACATAATCAATACGAACTGCTCACACAAAAACGCTTTTTACCTTTTTTTCTTACGCAATTTATGGGCGCATTTAATGACAATGTCTTTAAAAACGCCTTAGTACTTATTGTGACTTACAACTTATTTGCTCTTGCTGCTCATAATAGTGACGCCACGATTAATTTATTGCATGGCCTCTTCATTTTACCTTTTTTCTTATTCTCAGCCACATCGGGGCAAATTGCTGATAAATATGAGAAAAGCGGGTTAATACGCCGAATAAAAATCGCTGAAATTGGTATCATGCTATGCGCGGTGGTCGGTTTATACCTAGAAAGTCTCTCTTTGCTGATTGGCGTTTTATTTTTTATGGGTGCGCAGTCCACTCTGTTTGGTCCGATAAAATACGGTATTTTACCACAAGTGCTTAATGATCATGAATTGGTCGGAGGCAACGGTTTAGTAGAAATGGGAACTTTCGTTTCTATACTTCTAGGTACTATTTTGGGAGGAATTCTTGTTAACCTCCCAGGCGGCCCTATGATCATCGCTGTTACCGTCGTTATCTCCGCTATTATTGGCTATCTGACCAGCCGGCATATTCCTGAAGCCAAAGCTGCAGCACCTGATTTGAAGATTCAATGGAATATTTTTCGCTCAACTTATAGCCTGTTAAAAATCACCCGCAAAAATCGCGTTGTATTTTTATCCGTTTTAGGCATTTCTTGGTTTTGGTTTTTCGGTTCAGTGATTCTGGCGCAAATCCCCAACTTTAATAAAAATGTTCTAGGTGGTGGACCACAAGTTTTTGCGCTCATGCTATCTACCTTTTCCATGGGTATCGCTGTAGGTTCTTTGTGGTGTGAAAAACTCTCTCGGCGTAAAGTTGAAATTGGGCTTGTTCCTCTTGGCTCTATTGGTTTGTCACTTATCACCGTTGATCTATACTTCGCGGCCTCACAAATCACACTCGCCACCGACGAGCTTCTCACTTTTATTCAATTTTTTGAAAAGGGTTTTAATTACTGGCGTATTCTGATTGATATGTTTTTTATTGGTATATTTGGTGGTTTTTACATAGTGCCCTTATACGCACTCATTCAACAACAATCAGATAAACAAGAACGATCTCGTGTTATTGCGGGTAATAATGTGTTGAATGCTTTATTTATGGTGGTAGCAGCAGGTATGAGTGCTTATTTTTTAAGCCAGGGCATGACCATTCCTGAATTGTTTTTGGTCACCGCCTTGCTTAATGCCTTAGTCGCTATCTACATATATCGTTTAATACCTGAGTTCTTAGTACGATTTATGGTTTGGCTATTAATGCACACTTTGTACCGACTCAAAGAAGAACAACTCGAAAATATTCCTGACGAAGAAGCCGCAGTCATCGTCAGTAATCATGTAAGCTATGTTGACGCGTTAATCATTTTAGGCGCTTCTCCTCGCCCCATTCGTTTTGTTATGGACCATAATATTTTTAAAATTCCGTTACTTAATTATATTTTTAGAACGGCGAAAGCGATTCCTATCGCTTCAGAAAAAGAGAATCCAGAAACCAAAGCTCAAGCGTTTGTCAGCATAGCGCAAGCGCTCAATAATGGAGAACTCGTCTGCATTTTCCCCGAAGGTAAAATTACAGACACAGGTGAAATCAATGTGTTTAAATCAGGCATTGAGCAAATTATCCAAACCTCGCCTGTTCCCGTTATTCCATTAGCACTCAAAGGTTTTTGGGGAAGCTTTTTCAGTCGAGCTTACGGTAAAGCCATGTCAAAACCCTTCCGCCGATTTTGGTCGAAAGTTTCTGTGATCGCTGGCAAGCCGGTTTTAGCTGAGGATGTTAGTGCAGCTAAGCTCCAAGAAAAAGTTTTAACACTGCGAGGAACAGAGAAATAATCGAATTGTTCGAGAAGCAAAGCTTTTTGCTTCTCAAATCTTTTTATGCGCTCTCTATTAAATTTTTATCAATAAATTAAATTTTTTCTTGATCTTCGCCGCTCCATCATGCTATTTCTTAATTACTGGCAGCCAATAACATCTTGGTTAAACCATTAAAAGAAATTTTTTATATCCTGTTAACGTAAACGTAAAGCGACAACTTATGATGATTAACAACTTCCTCAACAGCATTCTCGTGGTGCTCATTAGCGTGGTGATTATTAACCGGCGCCTGGGGAGTTGTGGCTAACTGAAAAAAGCCTAAAAAAACCCCCGGCGCCGAAAAGCTCCGGGGGTTTTTTTTTGCATGATTTTTATTTTAAACACAGGAATAACTAACGTTAATTTATTTTTAAATGTCCAAAAGTTAAGAAAAATTTAATTTTTATCACTTAAAAATAATAACTGCATCAATCACTTAGTTAACGACATAACGAGGAAACAACAATGAAAGTCTATTATGATGCCGACGCCAACTTCGAATCTTTTGACTCAAAAACCGTCGCCATCATTGGCTTTGGTTCTCAAGGTCATGCCCATGCCATGAATTTACGAGATTCAGGAATTAACGTCCTTGTTGGTTTACAACCCAATTCATCATCAAAGAAAAAGGCGGAAGCTGCTGGTTTTACAGTAAAATCACCAAGTGAAGCCACGCAACAAGCTGACCTCGTTATGTTTTTAATTCCCGATGAAAAACAAGCAAAAGTTTATGATGCAGAAATCGCGAATCATTTAAAATCCAATGCCACTTTAGCTTTTGCTCACGGTTTTAATATCCATTTCAAAAAAATTGCTCCTCACTCACAACATGACGTCATTATGATTGCTCCGAAAGGTCCCGGCCATACCGTTCGCGCCACTTATGAAAAAGGTGGTGGCGTACCTTGCTTAATAGCTATTCAACAAGATATTTCCGGTCAAGCCAAAGAAACAGCATTAGCCTACGCTGCAGCCATTGGTGGTGGCCGTTCTGGCATTATTGAAACCACATTTAAAGATGAAACAGAAACCGACTTATTTGGTGAACAAGCTGTACTCTGTGGTGGACTCACCGCATTGGTGCAAGCCGGTTTTGAAACCTTAACGGAAGCCGGCTATCCGGCTGAGATGGCTTATTTCGAATGTTTACACGAACTCAAACTGATTGTCGATCTGCTTTATGAAGGCGGCATTGCCAACATGCGTTACAGTATTTCAAACACCGCAGAGTACGGTGATTTAACGCGCGGCCCTCGAGTAGTCAATGCAGAAACTAAAAATGAGATGCGTAAAATTTTACAAGAAATTCAATCCGGTGAATTTGCTAACGAATACTTAATGGCGATGGAGGCAACACCCGACAATCTACACCAAAAACGCCAAGCTTTTTCAGGACATCCCATTGAAAAAACAGGTGAAACATTGCGAGCTATGATGCCATGGATTAAAGCCGGCAAAATGGTTGATCAACAGAAAAATTAATGGGTTTTCAAAACCCTCAATAGGCAAACATAATGATTAGCGGCGCAGATTATTTAATTAAAACCTTAGAAGCCCACCAAATAAAAACCGTGTTTGGTTATCCTGGAGGAGCAATTATGCCGGTGTATGATGCATTGGTTGATTCTTCAATCCAGCATATTTTATGTCGTCATGAGCAAGCTGCAGCTTTAGCCGCTGATGGTTTTGCACGTGCCTCGGGAAAAGTTGGCGTTTGCATCGCTACCTCAGGCCCAGGCGCTACTAATTTATTGACGGGAATTGCCAATGCTTATCTAGATTCGGTACCTATGTTGGTTATTACAGGCCAAGTAGCAACCTCGTTAATAGGCACGGATGCTTTTCAAGAAGTGGATGTTATCGGTCTTACATTTTCTATTGTTAAACACAGTTACTTGATAGAAAACCTTGATGATTTACCCGCTATTTTGGAAGAAGCTTTTGCATTGACTCAATCAGGCAGACCCGGCCCTGTTATTATCGATATTCCCAAAAATATTCAAGTGCAAACCTTTCATCCCTTCGAAATTGCACCTAAACCCAAGATTGATGTTGAAACGCATTTTGATTTAGATCAAGTCATACAATGTCTTTCCCAAGCGAAACGTCCTGTCATCTATCATGGTGGTGGTATTCAAATTTCGCAAGCTACGGAACAACTGCGAACCTTCACTGAAGCAACTGACATACCTTGCGTTCATACCTTGCGAGGCATTGGTAATTTACCCTATCAGCATTCTCATAACATGGGCATGATAGGTATGCATGGCTTGGAAGCAGCTAATATTACCATTCAAAATTCGGATTGTTTACTTGTTTTAGGCGCACGGTTTGATGACAGAGCCACCGGCAAGTTAGAAGAATTTGCGCCTCACGCACAAGTTATTCATGTGGATACTGACGCTGCCGAACTCGATAAATTGCGAGAAACACTGATTGCTATTCGCTCGGATGTTAAACCTTTTTTAAATACGTTAAATCAGCATGCTCATTTCTGGAATTGCTCTACTTGGTTAAAAGAATGTCAAACCTTAAAAGAAACATATGCTTGGAATTATAATTATCCGCATCAAGATATTTATGTGCCTGATTTTTTACGTCAATTATCGATTGCTGCTGGACCGAATACACTAGTATCTTGCGATGTGGGTCAACATCAAATGTGGGTCGCTCAACATTATCAATTTTATCAACCTTACGATCATCTTAGTAGTGGAGGTTTAGGGACGATGGGTTATGGATTACCTGCTGCTATCGGAGCACAGTTTTCTCGACCTCATGATCGTGTTATTAATATTAGTGGTGATGGCAGCTTTATGATGAATGTGCAAGAGCTTGCTACCATCAAACGCTATAAGTTGCCTGTTAAAATTATTATTATCGACAATCAAAGTTTAGGTATGGTTAGGCAATGGCAAACCTTGTTTTTTTCACAAAGATACAGTGAAATTGATTTATCCGACAATCCAGATTTCACCCAATTAGCCGCCTGCTTT
>JBCCZV010000014.1:0-46549 GCA_039187085.1 Pseudomonadota bacterium | reverse complement strand
CACCACCGCCTCCACCACCATTGTCGCCATCATAGCCGCAAGTATCGACGCCAACCGTTTCAAAGGCATTAGCGACAACGACTGTGTCATAACCTAAATCACTGGCGCTATCCAGTACACCGCAAGCGCCTTGATCGTAAGTAGAACTCGATGTCCAATAACGTTGATTGGCTCTTACGAAAATTTCAAAGGCTTTACGTGTATCCCAACCAGGACTGGTTGCGATTAGATAAAAAGCGCGATTGTAAACCCCGCTACTGTAATGGACATTCATGCCTGAGCGATAATCATCAGCATGGCCTATGGAGTTCCCATCCAATGTAGGTTCTGCCATATAGCGTAGAGCGCCCGATGCCTTGATAATGTCCGCACCGATTTGGAAATCATTGGTGCCACGCATATAAAACTCGGCTGCTTCTCCAGAAATATCAGAAAAGGCTTCGTTAATACCGCCTGACTGATTACTGTAAATTAAATTCGAATTTTGTTGTGTAAAGCCGTGACTAACCTCATGAGCGACGACGTCTAAGCTTACTAAAGGGTGAAAGCGTGTCGCACCATCACCAAAAGTCATGGAAGAACCATTCCAAAAGGCATTTTCATAATTTGTTGAGTAATGCACACGCATTAAAAGTTGTTGTGTTAGAGGACGAGTCCCATACCAATCGTTAAACATATCAAACACAACGCCACCGAAGTAGTGTGCATCGTTTAGTGGAGAATAAGCCCCATTAATTTCTTTGGTCGTGTTAACTGGACAACTGAATTGGAAAGGCGAGCTTCCTGAGGTGCCACCGTTTAAGTTGGCGGTTCTGACATTGGTGGTTTCCATGCGACAGCTATTATCAACAATAAGTGGACCAAAATCGCCATTGGTACCGCCATAGTAATAACGCCCAGTTTTAATGTTACCGCCAGGGCCTTCTGCTTCTAAATGATTGAGGCCTTCCCAGTGGTGAAAAATTTCGCCCGATTGTGCATCAATCATCGTGAAAGGTCGGCTTGGCTCACCACCTGTTAATGTATCTGTAAAAAACGAAACCACATAAGCCAGTCTTGGTGCATTATTGTCATCGAGAACAATATACAATTCAGCAATTGTGTTTTCATAAAAGCGGGCTTCTGATTGTAAAACACTGGGTGCATGGAAGTTCTTTGCTGACATAACAGCAACATCCGCTGTTATGCTGGCTTTCGTGTTAGCTAAGCTAATGCCGGTGATTAAATTACCATGTGTTCTTTGAATTTCTCCAAACAAGCCCTGTTTGACCGCAATGTTTTCTCCCCAGATAGGCACGCCTTGATAGTGTTGTTGATAACGCAAAAATTGATTGCCCACTTTGTCTATCTTGGTGGATTGCAATTGTAAGCCATCTTGTGCACCAAGATTCATAATGTTGTGCAGTTGTTGGGCAGCCGTTAGCGGCACGCTGTTAAGGCTCGTGGATGGTGCCGTCAGGTTTTGAGCTTGCGAAGATTGGCGCAGATCGACTTTCTCCACAGCGAGTGCGGTTGTGCAAATGGTAACAAGACCTAAAGCTTGCATGCTCCTTTTTAATGCTAAAATTCTCATCGTATTCTCCATAATGCTTCATTACCGAGCATTTTTTAAGTTTAATTGTAGAGATCACTCAACATTGCTATGTTGAGATCAAAAACGTGAACAAAGACCCCCTTCGCCTCGTATCACGTTATTCAGTCACCTGTTTGATTCACTGAACATCATTTTTTTGTCAATGCCTAATTGGGTTAAAACGAAAGTGAAATGACATTGCAATGAAAGTGACATTCTTTGAATCTAAAGACTGTTCAAAAAAAGCACAATGTAAGGAAATGTAAAATGTGATACGTATCACATTATGCTGGTCTGATATAGGGTAATTACCTGATTAATAATATTTTTTTTAGTAGTTAAGTTTTTGTAATGATTGAATAATCATTGGTTTTTTATCGCAAAAAAATCATAAATTATGATAATAAGCTCTGTTGATAAGTCATCATTATTCGACTTTAGTATGAGTGGCTTCCACAAAATTTGCTGGCTACTATTTTACGGGTTATCGAGAGGGCTGAGTTATCCACGTGTCTATACGAGTTGGATTAAACGACATTAAGATTTCAAAATAATGGGTGTTCGTGGTTATGCCCGAAAAATTTTTTGCGAGTGAGTCGGATGATTGCGTGCTTATGCACAAGAATAAGGAGATAACTTGTGAAATTCACTCACAATCATTACACTTTGACACAACTAAGTGCTTAGGAGCCAATCCTTGGCCGTTCTTGCGTTCTCTCTACCTTAGAGAGCTTTTCCATTTATCCTAAATGTATTAAAGGAAAATCTAATGAAACAACCTATTCGTGTTGCTGTAACTGGTGCAGCTGGCCAAATTTGTTATAACTTACTATTTCGTATCGCAAGCGGTGATATGTTGGGTAAAGATCAGCCGGTAATTTTGCAGTTGTTAGAAGTAACACCGGCAATGAAAGTGCTTGAAGCTGTTGCCATGGAGTTGAATGATTGTGGTTTTCCGCTCGTTGACGAAATCATTACAACAGACAAACCTGAAGTAGCGTTTAAAGATGCTAATATCGGTTTGTTGGTCGGGGCTAAGCCACGTGGTCCAGGTATGGAGCGTTCTGACTTATTAAAAGACAACGGCAAAATTTTTAGTGCGTTAGGTAAAGTTATTGACACGGTTGCTGACAAAAATATTCGCATCTGTGTGGTGGGTAATCCAGCGAATACCAACGCTTTCATCTTGGCGAAAAACGCCCCGTCTGTTAACCAGCGCAACATCACGGCATTGACGCGTCTTGATCACAACCGTGCTTTACACCAACTGGCTGCCAAAACAGAAAGCAAAGTTCGTGACATTCAAAAAGTCGTCATCTGGGGTAATCACTCTACCACTCAAGTACCTGACATTACATTTGCAACCATTAATGGTGAAAGTGCACCGGGCAAAGTGGATGCGGCTTGGGCCATGGATGATTTCATTCCAACTGTTGCTAAACGTGGTGCGGCGGTTATTGCTGCGAGAGGTTCATCTAGCGCGGCATCAGCAGCTAGTGCTGTCGTTGATCACATTCGTGATTGGGTGTTAGGTTCAGCAGAAGGCGATTGGGTGAGTATGGCTGTACCTTCCGATGGCAGTTACGGCATTGAAGAAGGTCTTATTTATTCTTACCCTGTTGTTTGTAAAGACGGTGATTACACTATCATTACTGATTTAGAAGTATCAGCTAGCATTCAAGAAAAAATGAAGGCCTCAGAACAAGAGCTGCAAGATGAAAGAAACACAAATAGCGATCTTTTAGGCTAGTCTTTATTGTTCGAAAAATATACCCGGTCAGCTTCCACTCTTTGTAATGACGGCTGGGTGTATGCGTGAACTCGTTAATATGAGCTTAAATTTCGTTAGCTCATACTCTCCCTTAATGTGACAAAGTTCACGCTACCTTATTTAATCTACGCCATTCCTCCTAGTTATCAGTACTAATACACAGAACTCCGTCATAGCAAACGCCATAATTACGGCTGAAAAATGACCAGGTTCTCGAGTCATTACGTTATCAAAAAGACTTACTGTTATCCTCTCGAAACATAGCATTGTGTTCTGAGTCGTTAGAGGGCTTGAGTCGCAACGCTATCGGTTAATAGGGGAGTAGAGTATTCATGCGTCAATCGTTATTAGCGGTTTTTATGGGTTGGGCTGCTACACATAGTCTAGATATACAGGCGGATGATACGACGGAATTGCAATTGGGTTTAGGCTATGATTCCAATCCCCACCAATTAGCGACAGATGCTGCACTGGGCACCAGTGTTTACACACAACTGTTTATTGATGGTCGTGAAGCGGTTTGGAATGACGCTTTGTTTGTCGAATTTGAAGCTGATAGAAAAGATTATCGGCCCATAGAAGAAGAATCTGCTTCAACTTATGCTGGCGTTGGTTTGAGCTATGAGTTTAAGACTGAGGCCTTGTCTCAATTAAAAATGGTGACGACGTGGAATTACCGCCTTTATGATGCCACTTATTTCTCTCGTGAAACAGGTTTTCTCGCTTTTGTGAACGCTGTTGATGTGAGTGATAGATTTGATGTGAAGTGGAATGACTTTGAATTGGCCAGTTTTTATGCGCCTTGGGAATCGATAACCTTTGAAGGGACTTTTTCTGCAAGTGTTAAAGATTATGAAAATTTAGAAGTACAAGGTTTGGAAAGTTTAGATAACCAGTCTTTTAAATTTTTTGCAGCTACGCATTATCAACCTTTCGAACAACTTAAATTGAGTGGCTGGCTCTCGTTACGCACACAAGACTATAACGATAAGTTTGCACGTGATGAAGCGGGTCTGTTAGTGGATGAAACTTTATCATTTAATGAAACAGAAATAGGTTTTGACCTGACTTATCGCATCGCTAGCTGGCAATTTCATTTAGGCTATGGCTTAGGTACATTAGAAGATTCACTCGATGGGTATTTCGATATGGATAATACCTGGGGTGAAGTCGGTTTCATCTATTTAACGGACGATGGAGACCGTTTTCAAGCACAATACCGAGAAATAGAAAACCTCTTTGCGAACGAAGAAAGCCATGTCATTGATGAGTTCGATGAAAAAATCTTTCGAGATCGTGATGGTTATCAGTGGCACGTTAGCTATAACATCAGTATTAAGAAAGAAAAGGATTACGAATTTGAGTTTTTCTTTGATTGGACGGTAGATTCTTATGATAGTTTTGATACTAATTTTACTTTTGACCGTCAAACCTTTGTTTTTGGATTACGTTCGTTACTTTAGTCTTTTTTATAGCGCAAAACGATATTGAGGAATATTCATACAGACAATCTGATAAATATTCCTTGTTTAATGGTTTTCTGTGATTCCTTTGAATAGCAAAAAACATTATTGAGAAAATCTTTTCTTCAAAAAGTTATCTGCTGATAATGAGCCTGCACCAAAAATGATGACCTGTGCTAAGAGAACTCCCCATAAAACGTGCAATGTGTAAGCTGCTGGAGCAATCTCTTCAAGGCTGATAACTGCTACAATATTGACCACACTTAAACCTAACGCACCAAAGCGCGTGGCTATACCTAGGGCGAGTAAAATTGGCAAAACAATTTCGCCCGCAGTTCCTAAAAAAGCGGCCACTTCATGATTAAGTAGAGGCACTTGATACTCCTCTTCAAATAACCATAAAGTGGTATCCCAATCTCTAATTTTGGTTAAACCGGCTAAGAAAAATACCCATGCGACATAGAGCCTTGCCCCTAATAAACCGATAGGTTGTAGTAAATCTATATAGTGGGACGTGCGATGGTAAAAGCTTGTTACCTGGTGTGTAATAGCGTTCATAGTAAGCCTCATAAAACAATGAAAAAAATTAAGTAATGTGATTAAGATGAGAGTGTTTTAGAAGTTCTCATCATGGAAAACTGGTGAATTAACTGATTATTGACGCTTTGTTGAAGCCAAGGATTAAATGCAAAACGTTCTAAATCGATGTGACCCAAAGCCTCTCCAAGAGAATGGTGCTCTAACAAAAGTAACCAATCATGTTCATAGGGTGTTAAGGTTGTTACAAGCATTTCAAAACCACTTTTGAAGCAAGCTATTCTATAAGTTTGTTCAGTCGCATCTTGAGCAATGGTATTGAGTTTTTGTTTTCTTTCAGCTTCCGGTAGTTGGTGAGCTGAACGAATATCTGCAATGGGATATGGTGACTCAATGATTTCAAGAGAGGGAGTGAGTTCCACTTTGATGTCATCCGGCCCAACAGAATTTAGCAGTGATAAAGAATCGGTTTTAAAAGGAGTATCCGCTGCACGAACACCTTGGTGACAAACATAATCTAAACGTGCACAATCGGCGACAAAAGGATAATCTTCTAACGCATCTAATTCATTGAGTGTATCTGCAAAGGTCTCTCCCCAAGCTGCCCAATTGCCTTGATGAGGTGGGTTAGAAAAGAGCAGTTTTTCTGATGCAAAAGCCATGAGCTCTTCACCAATTAATGCATACACCGTTGGATAAGTAATGGTTAATGTTTGCAAAGCCGTTGCTCGCAAATTAGCGCGATAAATGGCTAAGCCTCGTTTATCGAAAGTCATACCTAATGAAGAGAAGTTGGTATTGGAGTCATTGCCGAAGATAGCTTCTAACAACTTCTGCTGTGTGAGAGATAGCTTATTCATCATTGAGTACCTTAAGGGCAATGCTCCGCGCTTCGTGAGCTTGAGCGATTAGGGTATTCCAATCAGGTAACTGATTGTCCCACTCAATCAGTGTTGGAATGCTACCAAAAAGATTAAGTGCGTAAGCATAGAGTTCCCAGCCAAGGGCCGATACGGGTTGGCTATGGTCATCAACAGCCATATCATCGCCTGAAGGTGTTTGATATCCGGCCAGGTGAATTTCTCCAACAGCACTTGAAGGAATATCTTGTAACCACGATTTCGTCGTTTCTAGATGATTGTCTGTAGCTGCAGATGGCATCTTATTGTAGGCATTCACCAATAAATTGTTCAAATCAATGAGCAAACCGCATTGAGTACGTTCTACAAGTAAAAGTAAAAATTCTTTTTCTGAAAATGTGGAGCCAGGCATTGTTAGGTAAGCCGATAAGTTTTCTATCAATAAACGCTGACCCAATCGTTCCTGGATTTGGCTAATTCGCTGTGTCATCAGCGATAAGCTTTCTTCGTTATAAGTGATTGGCAACAAGTCGCCGGCGTGGACGAATTGATCACCTACTTGGCCCCAAGCAAAACACGCATGATCGGATAACAAGAAAGGCTGAATTATTTCCGTAAGAGTGTACAGCTGTGATAAATAAGATTCTGGAATATCGGCAACCGAACCTAAACCCATTGCTGTGGAATGTAAGCTAACAGGATACTTTTCGGAAATATCATTTAAAATTTGATGTAATGCTCCGCCATGTGCAAAAAAATTTTCTGAGTGTACTTCCACAAAATCGACAGCCGCCGAGCCCGAGAGAGCTTCTGAAAAGTGCGGGTGTCTTAGACCCACACCGATCACCGGTTTCGTTGGCGTTTTGGATGTCTTCATATCATAAAACTCCATCGACGACTGTCGACATATTATTAACTTTTCTTAGCAGCTTTAGCTTCTTTGTATTTGCGCTTGGCTTCAGCTTTAGACATTCCACCGAGTTCACTACAAGTGCCTTTCGCGACTAATTTCCATTCACCTGGATCGTTATCAACAGTGGACTGACCAGCACAAGAATGGGTACCAGCTAGATTACCACAATCGTTTTGTCCTGCTTTAGCAATGCCGTAACATTTTTCTTTACCGCCAGCAGCAACGGGTGTGGATACACCAGTCGCGATTAAACCGGCTAAAGCTGCACTGACCAATAATTGTTTATTCATAATAAAAACTCCAAAATTAATAAATGGATGGTATTAAAAAGTCAGAAGTTTGCGTGAAAGCCATCGTGTCATCTGTGCAAAAGATTGCACGCCAACAACACCTTCCACAACGCTTCCTTGATTAAACAAGAGCACCGTAGGAACCGAGCGTATATCGAACTCACCGGCAGCCTCAGGGATGCTTTCGACATCAATTTTAATAGTAGACAGAATTTTTTTAAACGTGTCACTCGTTTGTAATACCACAGGAGAGAAAGTCGAGCAAGGCTGGCACCAACTGGCGGTGAAATACACCAATAACCAATTTTCTAGGATTAAAGTTTCATGAAACTCGTTATAAGTGGTCAATGTTCGCATTGCTCTTCTCCTTGCTAGCTGAGAATTGATTAGTTCGCATTCAGTTTTTCAGGAGTTTTGGTTTTAATCTCTCCCCAGTTATTTTCTGCGGTTTGTATGTATCCGGGAACATCAGTTAGCCATTTCTTTTGAACGGCAGGATTGAGGTTAAGATAGAGTTTATTGTCGACAATTTTGAATGCCTGAGGATCGACGTCAAACTTTTTCTCAAGAGCAACACCCATGGCGCAAAAACCACCGAACTGTGGTGCATACTGATTTGGATTTTTACGAAATAAGTCTCTATTTGCTGCTGATGCAAACTGGTAAATCGCATTTTTATAGGTGGCTGTAAATTTTGATGAGCCTGGCACTGCTTTGCCCTGTGTAAAATAGGAAACGGTATCATAACCGCTGATGGCAAGATCGTTCTTGTCAGCATTCATATCAATGTCAGCAGCCAAACTGGTTGAGCTGATAAGTAAAGCACTAGCCAATAATGTTGATTTAGCCAAAGTGGACAATTTCATAATGATCTCCTTTGAGAAAGTTCGTTTATTACGTGGTGGGAGATTGAATAATGCCTTGACCCCTGCACCCTTGAGAGATACTTTAGCTAACCTCACATGCCAAAATGCGGCCAAACGTCTTTTCTTCCATACCCATCGTCCAGGAGCCAAGATTGGATAAGTTATCAAGTGTTTTGAACGCTTTCTCTCTCAACGCAGATGTTTTCTATAGCGGTAACTTGTGTGGTACTCAGATTTTTCATGCTGAAGACCATGCTTATGGCCATTTGCATTTGCTGCGTTCAGGCCGACTAGAGGTTAAAGGTAACGATGGGTTTGAAAAAATACTGGAAACACCATCAGTACTTTTTTTTCCAAATAGTTTTCGACATCAATTATTTGCTGATGAGCATCAAGGTGTTGATTTAGTCTGCGCAAAAATTCAATATCAAGAGACTCACGTTAATCCTCTTATTAAAGCCTTGCCGGTATTTCTCTACTATGAAATGGAGCATTGTGGTTTATTGGGTGAAACAGCAATCTGGATATTTAAAGAGGCCTTTGAAGAAAAAAATGGCAAGCAGTTTATCGTGAATCGATTGTGTGATGTGTTTTTGATTAATATTTTGAGGCAAGTGTTAGAAGAAGGCTTGATAAAAGAAGGTATGATGGCAGGTTTAGCACATCCGCAGATGACAAAAGTTTTAGTTAAAATACATCAACATCCTGAAATCAATTGGACCCTGTCATCCATGGCAGATGTTTGTGCTATGTCGCGTTCTAAATTTGCAGAAGTTTTCAAAATGGTAATAGGGAATACTCCTCTAGACTACTTAACAGACTGGCGTATTTCGGTAGCACAAAAATGGATACTGAAAGGCCAGGGCATGGATTGGGTGGCTAATCAAGTAGGTTATGAAAATGGTTCAGCGTTAGCCCGTGTTTTTCGAAAAAAAATGGGATTATCACCGAAAGAATGGTTAGCTGAATATCAAACCATGACCAATTTTGAAAAATGATATAAAAGCCCGCTGTTAAAGTATTTCATTAAAAATGAAACACAAATAGTGCGAAACAAAAATACAAGAGTATTTCCATCATTAATTGATATAGTTCGTTATATTAAAGCTTAAAGAACACGCTGGTTTTTCAGATAACAAGAATCAATGCTGTTTTCGAATCATCTATTGAAAGAGTTAAACACATGCTAAAAGTATCAAAGGTGGTTTCAATCATTAATGATGCAAAACGTCTGGGTATTGATTTCACAGAAGAAGAGCAATATCAACTGGATTCTCATACTCGTTACGCGAGTTTCTACGAAAACGAAACCATATACGCACAACATAAAATTAGTCAACATTGGTTATACATCACTTCAGGTATTGCATCTTCGCAACAGGTACAAACGGATGGTTCCAGATCTATCGCCAGATTTTTCGAATCAAGCCAACTTTGCGGCAATCTGACCAGTACTTGGTTACAGGGATATGCAAATGATGCACTGGTTGCTTCTACAGGGCTAGAAGGTATCGAAATAGAGCATGAATATTTTAAGCAAGAGTATATGAGCGGCGCAAACGTAGGATTGTATTTTCGTAGCAAAGTCATTGAGACTTTGATGTATGATAAAGAAATTATTGTCCTGAAAACTATATGTGATATTAAGATGGGTTATGAATTCCTTTTTGAATATCATCCGGAAGTATTAAAAAGCGTTAAAAAGAAAGAGATTGCTGCCTTTTTAGGTGTCACTCCACAAGGTCTGTCAAAATTCCTTAGAAATACCTGCCCTGAATGAAACCAGTTTCATGCCATAGCGTAAAAACTTCGATAAGTTAAACTTCATTTTCATAACATTGAAGGCTCTTATGATATGAAGGAAAACTTTCAAACGTTAAAAGCAGCATGGCCAGTTCTAAAAAGTGCAATAGCCCGTGGTCAGTTATTTTCTCCTCAATGCCAGCTCACAGAAGTACATCCAGATGTTGAAGCATTGATTGATGTTTCTATTCCCATGCCGGAAGGGTATGAATTAACCGCTAATATTTTTCGTTCTAAAAAAAGAATAAAAAATAATACTGCTGATCCGGTCGTAATGTGCGCACATCCGTATGATAATCATAGTATTCCATCACTCGGCAATACGCCTCTCGGTGGACCTCCAAAACAATACCGCTTGCTACAACAATCAGAAGGACGGCCTGAGTTTTCGAAATCCACCAGTTGGGAATCACCCGATCCCAGTTTTTGGATTCCGGCGGGATACACACTCGTTAACCTGAATTTACCCGGTTTTGCTAATAGTGGTGGGCCTGCGTCCATAATGAGTGAACATCAAGGACAATCCTATCGAGATGCTATTGAATGGGTAGGTCGTCAAGCATGGTGTGACGGCAATGTCGGCCTGTGTGGAGTGAGTTTTCTGTGTATTAGTCAGTATTTAGCTGCTGCTGTTCCGGAAGGGAAAAGCACACCAAAAGCATTAAAGTGTATCATTCCTTGGGAAGGAATTTCTGATCTCTACCAAGACCTTGCCTGTCGCGGGGGGGTATCAGACATGGGCTTTCTGAATTTTTGGTGGCATACAGAAGTCAAAGAATCAATGAACAACGCGCTTGAAACGTATTTTGAAACAGAAGAATGTATCCCATTGGAGGCGATAAAGCGCCATCCCTTTTATGATGATTATTGGAAAGCCAAAGCACCACCCCTTGAAAATATAAAAGTTCCTATGTTGATATGTGCTTCATTTTCGGACCATGAATTACATACATTAGGCTCTTTTCGAGCATTTGAAAAAGCGTCTTCTGAATTCAAGTGGCTATATACCCATCGCAGCGGCAAATGGACAGAGTTTTATAAAAAACAAGCCCGAGAGCTCCAAAAAGAATTTATGGATCATTTTCTCAGAGGTTATTCCAACAGTTTTCCAGAACGCAATCGTATCCGTATAGAGGTTCGTTCAAAGCGAGATCAAATCAAAGAGATTCGTTGGGAGAAACAGTGGCCTCTTGAGAAAACAGAGTATAAGGCCTTTTATTTAACGACTTCGGGACGATTAAGCGTACAAGCACCTACAGAAAGTGCTTCAATGATGTATAACGGTAAAAACGGACAATTAACTTTTACCTATCGGTTTAGTGAACCAACAGAATTGACTGGCTATATAAAACTAAAGGTTTGGATCGAGGTGAGGGCAGATCTGAGGCTACAAGAAGTCACTGATGATTTGATTGTCTGTTGTTTTGTTGAAAAACTTGATAAACATGAGCAACCTTTACGATTTTATGGCTCGGTTGGACAAGATAATGATATGCTCACGCGTGGCTATGCAAGAGCGAGTCGTCGGGAGCTAGACCCTAAACTTTCTAGAGAATTTCACCCCGTGATTACTGGTACCAAGGATGAAAAATTATCTCCTGGGCAAATAGTGCCGTTGGAAGTGGCTTTTTGTCCTAGTAGTACATATTTTGAGGCAGAAGAAAGTGTGCGCCTAATCATTGCAGCAAAAGACATTGTTCACGCAGCCATTTTTAAAAAAGATACTGAAATTAATAAAGGAACCCATGTGGTTCACATAGGTGGTCGACACGATTCTTATTTATTACTTCCTGTCATACGGAAATGAAAGACGTGGTGGGCAATCGTGTTAAAAATAAATGACTTAAGATTAAGTGTTCGTTAATTTGGCGATTTGTATCTGTGATAGAGTTCAAATAAATATAAGTTACCCTGTAATAATGATGCATCAATCTTCTCTAAGTAAAGCAAGAAAATTTAAATTCTGTCTAAATCAATAAAGATTGACGGGGCTCTGGCTATGTATAACAGGAGAAGAAGTACGATGTCATTTTTTACATCAATGAAAACCACTATCAATGAGTCTTTATTTTCAAAACGTTTGATTACAACTCTCGCTATATTTGTCGTTTTCTTCCTACAAGGATACGAAGCTACTGCGAAACCTATAGAGAATTGGACGTTGAAAAATCAAGCTGGTGAAACAGTCTCTCTACAAGATTTTAAAGGTAAACCTGTTGTACTGCACTTCTGGGCAACTTGGTGTCCTTATTGTAAAAAATTACAACCGGGTCTTGAAAAACTTGTTAAAGAATATGAATCTAAAAATGTTATGCTGGTTTCAATCAGCTTTCGAGAAGGAGAGGGAGTCAACCCTCAAGCGGATATTGATCGTCGTGGTCTTACTTTCAAAACTTTAGTGAAAGGTGAAAAGATTGCTGCAAAATACGGTGTAAGAGGAACGCCAACAACGATCTTTTTAAATACGAAAGGTGAAGAAGTTTCGCGCACAACCAGTTCTAATCCGAAAGACTCAGTCTTTAAAAGCTCTATCAATAAGCTCATAGAAAGCTAATTCTTCAGGGCCTACTATAAATAACGTCGGCCCTTACATCTGTGCAATCTTTTTTAAAGATAAAAGCAATCGAGTCTTTTCAATGTGTATACACATCGAGTCTTTTGGGAAGTTGTGAGAGTAAATAATCCACAAATGCTCGAACTCGACTGCTTAAATGTCTGGTAAATGGATAGACCACATTCATTTGCATGTCATACCATTGATAGTCAGACAGCAAATTTACTAAGGTACCTTTATGAAGAGCAGCTTGAACGATAAAAGCAGGTTCACATAAAATACCTAGTCCACCTTCAGCAGCCTCTCTTAGCACATCGCCATTGGTTGAAAGTATTTTCGGACAAACTTTAACGGATCGTTTTCGTCCTTCGTTATCGAAATAAATCCAACGCTCAGGAGTTTTAAGATTGCTATAACACAACCCTGGCATATTTTCTAACGCAGCGGGGTTTTGGAAAGGGCCGTGTTGTTTTAGAAAATTTGGTGAGCAACAAACTTTATGATTGAGTCCTGATATTTTGCGTGCTATCAAGGTGGAATCTTTTAATTGACCGACACGTAATGCCAAATCAAAACCCTCCTCTACCAGATTAACTCGTTGATCGCTCATATGAACATCAATAGTAATTTTGGGGTGCATTTGCATAAATGAGGTGATTAATGGTGAAAGATGAATAATGCCAAAACTGAGCGGTGTAGAAATTCTGATGTTTCCGGACAGCTCTTTGGCGGTTTGGCTAACCTGAATTTGTGCTTCCTCAATATCTTGTAGTATTCGGATGCAACGCTCATAAAACCATTTCCCATCCTCAGAAATATTCATGGTACGGGTCGTTCTTTGTATTAAAGACACACCTAGTCTCGACTCCAACTCTTTCATACGTCGTGAAATAGCTGAAACTGCGAGCCCCATTCGCTCTGCCGCCTTGGTTGCGGAGCCCGCTTCTACCAAGCTGACAAAAACACGCATTTCTTCTAATTCACTCATAGGGTTTCTGATTCATAGAGCGTTTAACCTACTGTAAGTCATATTATTCTAAAATATAGAAAAGTTATTTGAAATTATGCTTATTTTTCTTTTAAGAGTAAAAGATTATAGTTTCCTTACCAAAACAAAACGCAATCATTACAGAATCTGGAGAAAACTATGTCTGAATTACAAGGTAAACGTGCTGTGGTATTGGGAGGTAGTCGGGGTATCGGTGCTGCTGTCGTTGAACGTTTGAGTGCGGAAGGAGTTTCTACGCATTTCACCTTTTCTGGTTCTTTAGAAAGAGCAGAGACTTTGGCAGCCAAGTCTGGTGCCCAAGCCCATAAGGTGAATAGTGCCAATAGAGACGAATTAACACACTTTATTGGTTCGCTTGGAAGCATAGATATTTTAGTCGTCAGCGCAGGTGTGTTTATTATGGGAGAGCCACAATTGCTTGACCCTGATGCTGTTGATCACATGATTGATGTGAATGTTAGAGCGCCATATCATGCCTCGGTTGAAGCAAGTAAGCACATGCCCGATGGAGGGCGTATCATTATTATTGGTTCTACTAACGGTGATCGAATGCCGATGGGTGGAGCAGCGGCTTATGCATTAACGAAATCTGCGATGCAAGGTATGGTACGTGGTCTTGCTCGCGACTTAGGTGAGCGCCAAATAACGGTAAACAATGTTCAACCGGGCCCAACGGATACGGATATGAACCCTGTTGATGGCCCAATGAAAGATTTCATGCACGCATTCATGGCCATAAAGCGTCATGCAAAAACCTCGGAAGTGGCTTCTTTGGTTGCTTATCTCGCAGGCCCGCAAGCCGGTATCATTACTGGCGCTCAACATACCATTGATGGTGGGTTTGCGGCTTAGCCTAAGTCGTTATTTTAGTTATTGTTCTTTAAAGTAGAAAAATGTTTTCAACTTTGTTGTATTTTTCTACTGGCGGACTTCTACTATAGTGTTTTTAACCAAAACACACCCGTGCTTGAAAGCATCAATTAAGTAACGAGTTTTCATTAAATAATGAATGATTTCAATATTTTTTATAGGAGATAACCCATGAGTAATTCTATTTTACGCGTCGATGCAAGCATGAGAAAACAAGGTTCAGTCGGCCGCAATTTGGCTGATACTTTAATCGCAAAGTTGGCATCTGAAGGTGCTACAGTAACAGAGCGTGATTTACTTAACGGCGTTTCTTTTGTGAATGAAAATTGGATTGGCGCTAATTTTACTGATGAAAGTGAGCGTACTGATTTACAAAAAGACGCGCTATCCGAGTCGGATGCGTTGATAGCAGAATTAGAAGCGGCCAATGTGCTGGTAATCGCAACGCCTATTTACAACTTTGGTGTGCCCGCAGCCTTCAAAGCTTGGATTGATATGGTAACACGAGCGAGAAAAACGTTTCGCTACGGTGATAATGGGCCTGAAGGGCTGTTAAAAGGTAAAAAAGCGTACGTGGTCATTACTTCAGGCGGTACTGCGTTAGACAGCGATATTGATTTTGTCTCGCCATGGATAAATCACATTCTTGCCTTTATTGGTATTACTGATGTCACTCTCATTAATGCAAGTGCTTTAATGATGGATGAAGCCGCTGCCTTGGCTCGGGCTAATGCACAAATTGATAGTATTTAGACAAAGGTAGAGGTCTCTTAGCGCCGTTATGAATGGTTTCGATAACAGCGCTCATAGATTTATTGATTTTGTGGATAACGACTTTCTAGTGCTTGATAAACCTGCTTGGGATACTCAACATCGGAAGCATCAAGCGCTTGTAAAATTTCCGCAAGATGCTCGTTGTCTTCTTGACCATTCCAGGTTTTTTGATATTCCCCGGTCTTGTAGCCATTATCCTGTCGGAAAAAGTTTAAGGTGTTTTTACCTACGTACTGTTGAAAAAGAGACTCGACACTCATTTCACAAAAGCGCATCGCTGTGTAAAAATTTTGAAAATCAAAACGTTTTTCTGTCAAAGCGGTAGCGGCTATGGCTTCAATAACTTCACGGAAGTCAGCGGTGTTATCAGTCGCTTCGGCTTGTTGAAAAGCTTCTTCAATGTGTTGAGCGATTTCGGTATCTGATAAACCTTGATTGAGAAAACAACTCAAACCAAAGTGAAAAATATCCACTAGCTCCAAAGCGACTTGTTCAGCGTCAGGTGTTTGTTTTTTCCACCACTTCCAACCGTAATGATCTAAAAGCTCGGCACATTCCACCCAAATGGCGCGGTGCCATGCGTAATTTTCTGTTTGCCACTGTGAATGCACTTTTTGATTCATTGCATTTTGCATGGAAAGCATGGTCAGCAACATTTGATGATATTGAGTTTCTGGCGTTGACATTATATGACTCCCAACTTTTTACCCACTTTTTCAAACGCGGCAACTGCCTGATCAATTTGCTCGATCGAATGAGCAGCAGACATTTGTGTGCGAATACGGGCTTGTCCTTTAGGAACGACGGGATAAGAGAATCCGATAACATAAATGCCTTCGACAAGCATTTCATTAGCAAAATCTTTAGCGAGCTGTGCATCCCCTAACATCACAGGAATAATGGGGTGATCGCCCGGCACCAAATCAAAGCCTAAACGCGTCATTTCTTGGCGGAAGTGTTGGCTATTCCGCTTGAGCTGGTCACGCAAATCATGACCTTGTTCAATCATATCTAAAACCGTTAAAGATGCTTGAGTAATGACAGGTGCTAGTGTGTTAGAAAACAAATAGGGACGCGAACGATTACGTAACCAATCTACGATTGGCTTGCTGGCTGCTGTGTAACCACCACTGGCACCGCCCAGCGCTTTGCCTAAAGTGCCGGTAATAATATCGACGCGTTGCATGACATTGCAATATTCATGCGAGCCGCGGCCATTTTCGCCCAGAAACCCAACGGCATGAGAATCATCTACCATTACCATGGCATTATATTCATCGGCTAAATCACAGACTTTTCCAAGGTTAGCAATGGTGCCATCCATCGAAAACACACCATCAGTAGCAATCAATATAAAGCGTGCACCATCGGCTTTAGCTTGCTTTAATTGCGTTTCTAAATCAGTTATATCGTTATTCTGATAACGATAGCGTTTGGCTTTGCACAAGCGGATCCCATCAATGATGCTGGCGTGATTGAGTGCATCGCTGATAACAGCGTCTTCCGGGCCGAGTAACGTTTCAAAAAGCCCACCATTGGCATCAAAACAGGAAGAGTACAAGATAGTATCTTCCATGCCTAAAAATGCGGATAAGCGACCTTCTAATTGTTTGTGAATATCCAGTGTTCCACAAATAAAACGCACCGAAGCCATGCCATAACCAAAGTTATTCAAGCCTTCTTGACCTGCTTCAATAAGTTTTGGGTTATTGGCTAAACCCAGATAATTGTTGGCGCAAAAGTTCAGAACTTGATCATCATTACCATTAGCGGTGCCGGTGACTTGAATAGCAGCTTGTTGTTGTGAAGTGATAACGCGCTCTTCTTTGTAAAGTCCACTCTGCTTTAATTCGGTAATTTGTTCATTAATGAACTGATCAAAAGTTGTATTCATTGCGATATGTCCTGTTTGAAATGGCGTTCTAACAATAGAATTACGCTAGGGTAGCGCGCGCTAGATACTACCATAAATTGTCAATTCTGACAGGGTGAGCCAAAGCTTTAACGCTTCTAATTAAAGGCATTCATTGTACAGTTATCAATCGAATGATTGATAAAACAAATACATAGCATAACAAAAGAAACACGGAACCGGTTAATGCTATCCATTGTCTAGGTTTGTTACACTGCACCTTCACACCAAATCGATAACAATGGGAGTTACTGCATGAAAAAGTGCATTGGTTTATATTCCGTCATTTCTTTGCTCATTGTTCTACCTAGCCTCAGTGCTTGCAAAGAAAACGCAAATGTTGAAGACGCTCCAAAGCCACAAGTTCAAAAAATAGTAGATAAAAAACAAGATCTTAGTTTGATGGGCGCAGATACCTTAAAACAAGAAATAGAAAAAATGACAAACAACAAATCTTGTATATCTAAAGAGTCTTGCCAATCTGTAGGCATGGGGCATCGGCCTTGTGGAGGCCCTGAACATTTCACCGTTTTTTCTACCGATAATATGTCACTAGGTGTACTCAAACCCTATATAGACCGATATAATACTTTGCGCCGTGAAGCTGTGAGCAAAAGTGGTGTTATGGGGATTTGTGTTGCCGCTCAACCGCCTACACTGGTTTGCGAAAATCAAGTCTGTGTAGCCAAGCCCAAAGCCACCGGTCTAAGCCTGTAACCCGTAAGGGTCTTGTTATGCGAAATAAACTGTTGAGTATTCAATGAAGACATTATCGAAATTAAAACCTGAACCTGGAATTTGGCTGGTTGAAAAAGAAAAGCCCAACGTCGCTCACAATGATGTATTGATCAAAGTGAAAAAAACTGCCATCTGCGGTACAGATATGCACATTTTTCATTGGGATGAGTGGTCGCAAAATACCATCCCTCATGGAATGACTGTAGGTCACGAATTTGTGGGTGAAATTGTTGAGTTAGGCCAAGGTGTGACAGGGTTATCGATTGGGCAGCGGGTTTCAGGTGAGGGTCATATTACTTGTGGACATTGCCGTAATTGTCGAGCAGGTCGTCGCCATTTGTGTCGGAATACTGTGGGTGTCGGTGTTAATCGTCCCGGTGCCTTTGCTGAATACTTATCCATTCCAGCCAGTAACGTGTTTCCTATACCTGATGATATCAGTGATGAGATGGCGTCGATTTTTGACCCTTTTGGTAATGCGGCGCATACCGCTTTATCTTTCGATTTGGTTGGGGAAGATGTATTGATAACGGGCGCTGGGCCTATTGGTATCATGGCCATCGCTATTTGTCGCCACGTCGGAGCAAGACACGTTGTCATTACCGATGTTAATCCTTACCGGCTAGCGTTGGCTGAAAAAATGGGTGCAACTGCCGCTGTCAATGTCAACGAGACCAGCGTTGAATCAGTAATGAAAGAGTTGGGTATGCAAGAAGGGTTTGATGTGGGTTTAGAAATGTCGGGTGTCGGCTCTGCTTTTCGACAAATGTTAGAAGTCATGAACCACGGTGGAAAAATCGCTCTCTTAGGTATACCAGCTAACAATACAACGATTGATTGGAATCACGTTATTTTCAAAGGAATTATTATCAAGGGCATATATGGACGAGAGATGTACGAAACCTGGTACAAAATGGTTTCTATGTTACAAAGTGGTTTAGACCTTGCGCCGATTATTACGCATCGATTTGAGATTGCAGATTTTGAAAAGGGCTTTCAAGCTATGGCCAGTGGGCAATCTGGTAAGGTCATCTTAGATTGGACTCAATAAGACATTGATTGATAATTTATTGAAATTATGGATTAAACTTTGTGAACGGCTTAGAACTTTTTTTGTTAATATTTCACAAAATACATTTGTATTTGTTTTAAAAGCACTAAAAATCAATAACTTAAATAATGTCAATGAGGATGTGCTCATTTTGCCAAGAGCTACACATTGGTTTAAGCTAAGAGCTGCTTTAGTCTTGGCTGTCTCATAGACCTTAACGTGTGTGTGGCATGATTTTTGAGGAAAAGTGGCAGAATCTTGTCGTTAACCATGAACTGACCATTTGTGAGTTAACGTTTGTGGATGACTAAAGTGAACATTGTAGTAAAACGCGAAGTACTTTTTAGGTTTCCTATCTTTGCCTATAAAGGTTACGGAGCTATAAAAAAGCCGGCGTCTTGCCGGCTTTTTTTTGTGCCCGTAAAGAACGACATTACATCAACACATTCCAATGATCGTCAGAATCTGCCCAGCCGATATACTTTTCTTCACCACCACGAATTTTCCAATCCGAGTCGATGGTCAAGCGTGAGCTGATACCGCCACGAGGATTACATTCCATCATGATGCGTAAACGTTCAGGTTCATAAACTTCCATTAAATGATCGTAAAAAATATTGATGAGGCGCTCATAGGAAATCACAGTGTTGCGTAGTTGATACACGTAAAGTTTTAAAGCCTTTAATTCTATAATGCTTTTATCGGGGTACATGGTCAAATACACCCGTGCAAAATCAGGTTGTTCTTGAACACCAAGAAACGTAAATTCTGGGATTTTAATTTTAATTTCGTATGCGCCTTCCGATGGGTTAGGTAATGCCTTGAGTAAATCCGGGTCAATGGTTTCAAAAGTTTGTACTGGGCTATTCATCTTGTGGTCGTACCCTTAATTCGGTATGGTTGGACATCGAATGCTATGCAGCATGAAATCGTTAACTATGCCAAGGTTTTGCAGTTAGCGCAACGGTTTAGAGGTTATTGATTAATGGTTGATAAAACAAAATGCTTAGAGAAAGCCCTTCGTGAACGGATCTTAGTATTGGATGGTGCTATGGGCACAATGATTCAACAGCATAAGTTTTCAGAGACGGACTATCGCGGTAAAGAATTTGAAGATTGGCATTGTGATCTAAAAGGCAACAATGACCTGTTATCCATCACTCAACCCGAAACTATATATTCCATCCACCAACAATATCTCGCTGCCGGTGCTGATATTATCGAAACCAATACCTTCAATGCTAATAGTATATCGATGGCAGATTACGATATGCAGGCACAAGTGAAAGCAATTAACCTAGCTTCAGCCCAGCTTGCTAAGAAAGCGGTTGATGTTTTCACACAACAAAATCCTAATAAACCGCGTTTTGTTGCTGGTGTTCTTGGTCCGACAAATCGCACGGCCAGTATGTCTCCCGATGTGAATGACCCCGGGTTTCGTAATATTTTATTTGATGATCTTGTAACTTCTTATTTAGAAGCAGCGCATGCCTTAGTCGATGGCGGCGCAGACATTTTAATGGTAGAAACCATCTTTGATACCTTAAATGCCAAAGCCGCTTTATTTGCCATCGATTTATTATTTGAAGAGCGCCAACAAACATGGCCAATCATGATTTCAGGGACTATTACCGACGCTTCAGGCAGAACCTTATCGGGCCAAACGACGGCGGCCTTTTATCACTCTTTAAATCATGCACAGCCGTTAAGTATGGGGTTGAACTGTGCCTTAGGCGCGGAAGAGTTAAGACCCTATATCCAAGAGTTATCGAGTATCTGTAGTGGCTATGTTTCTGCACACCCCAATGCGGGTCTACCCAATGAGTTTGGTGAATACGATCAATCACCCGAGATGATGGCCAAGCATATTGAAGAGTGGGCACAAAAAGGTTATCTCAACATTGTGGGTGGCTGTTGTGGTACATCGCCCGCGCATATTCAAGCCATTGCTGAAACGGTTGCCAAGATTACCCCCCGGCAGTTGCCTGACCACAAGCCACAATTACAACTATCGGGTTTAGAGCCACTTAACATTGATGAGAACTCCTTGTTTGTTAACGTAGGAGAAAGAACAAACGTAACGGGCTCGGCAAAATTTTTACGCTTAATCAAAGAGAACCAGTTAGAAGAAGCTCTCGACGTTGCTAAACAACAAGTTGAAAATGGCGCACAAATTATTGATATTAACATGGACGAAGGGCTGCTTGATTCCGAAGCCATGATGGTGCGTTTTCTGCATTTAATTGCTAGTGAACCTGATATCGCACGCGTTCCTATCATGATTGACTCGTCAAAATGGAGTGTTATTGAAGCGGGTCTCAAATGCATTCAAGGCAAAGGCATTGTCAATTCGATTTCTCTGAAAGAAGGCGAAGCCATTTTTATTGAGCAAGCTAAACTCGCTAGGCGCTATGGTGCTGCTGTCATTGTGATGGCTTTTGACGAAGAAGGCCAAGCCGATACAAGAACACGCAAGTTTGAAATTTGTCAGCGCGCTTATCGCATTTTAACTGAGCAAGTGAAATTTCCGCCCCAAGATATTATTTTTGATCCGAATATTTTTGCAGTAGCGACAGGAATTGAAGAGCATAACCGTTACGCTTTAGATTTTATTGAAGCTGTCGCTGATATTCGTCGTGAACTACCTTACGCCAAAATATCTGGTGGTGTTTCTAATGTATCATTTAGTTTTCGTGGCAATAACCCTGTACGAGAAGCTATTCATTCGGTTTTCCTTTTTTATGCTATTAAAGCAGGCATGACTATGGGGATTGTCAATGCCGGTCAGCTCACCATCTATGATGATATCCATCCCGCTTTAAAAGAAGCAGTCGAAGATGTCATTCTGAATCGTCATGATAACTCCACAGAAGTCTTGGTGGATTTAGCCGAGAGTTTTAAAGATCAAGGCCAAAAGAAAACAGAGCAAGATAAATTACAGTGGCGTGAGTTGAACGTAGAAAAACGCTTAGGACATGCCCTGGTAAAAGGTATTACCGATTTTATTGAAGAAGATACCGAAGAAGCTCGCCTCGCTTTACAACAGCCATTAAAAGTCATTGAAGGACCATTAATGAGTGGTATGAACGTGGTCGGTGATTTATTTGGTGAAGGAAAAATGTTTTTGCCACAAGTGGTGAAGTCCGCTCGTGTTATGAAAAAAGCTGTCGCTTATTTATTGCCGTTTATGGAAATGGAAGACGATGCAGATAAAGAAGCGCAAAAGAAAGTTTTGTTAGCCACGGTTAAAGGGGATGTGCATGACATAGGTAAAAATATTGTTGGTGTCGTATTGCAATGTAATGGTTATAAAGTGATTGACTTAGGCGTGATGGTGCCTTGTGAGCGTATTTTGGAAGTCGCGCAAGAAGAACAGTGTGACATCATTGGTTTGTCCGGATTAATTACGCCTTCTTTGGATGAAATGGTGCATGTTGCTCAAGAAATGCAGCGTTTAGATTGTCAAATTCCTTTGCTGATTGGTGGTGCAACCACCTCTAAAGTGCATACGGCTGTAAAAATTGCCCCCGAATATTTAAATCCTGTCATTCATGTCGTGGATGCATCGCGTGTGGTTAACGTGGCCAATCAATTACTGTCGAAAGACTTAAAAGCTGGCTACATTCAAGAAGTCCGCAGTGAGTACGAAACCATTGCTGAAAATCGCAAACAACAGCAAGATGATCGCAAGCTTGAAGCCTTTGAGAAAGCACAAGCCAATGCCTTTGCGGTCAGTCACGATTTTGTGCCTAAACAACCAACATTTTTAGGTGAAAAAATCTTTTTTAACTATGACTTAAAGGCATTAGAAGAGCGTATCGATTGGACGCCATTTTTTCGCGCTTGGGAATTAGCAGGGCGCTATCCTGCTATTTTAAAGGATGAAATTGTGGGTAACGAAGCACAAAAACTATTTGCTGATGCAAAAGTCATGTTGCAAAGAATTATTGATGAGCAATGGTTAGAAGCACGAGCGATTATTGCCTTCTATCCTGCCAATCGAATTGGCGATGATATCCAGCTTTTTTCACCGAAAAATCCGGATACACCTTTAGTGAAATTGCATCACATTCGGCAACAAATGCGACGAAAAAATAACAAACCGAATTTCTGCTTGTCGGACTTTTTATTACCAGAATCTTCCGGGCAACGTGATTATCTGGGCGCGTTTGTGGTAACCGCTGGGTTAAAAATTGAAGAAAAAATTCAATGGTTTGAAGAACAGCATGATGATTATCATGCCATTTTACTCAAAGCTTTAGCTGATAGATTTGCCGAAGCCTTTGCCGAAAAAATGCATGAAGAAGTCCGCAAAAACTTCTGGGGTTACGCTGCGGATGAAGTGCTTAGTAACGAAGAGCTCATCAGCGAAGCCTATCAAGGTATACGACCGGCTCCTGGTTATCCGGCTTGTCCAGATCACACCGAGAAAAAAATCTTGTGGGACTTACTGCAACCGGAGCAAAAAATTGATGTGCAGCTCACAGAGTCTTGTGCCATGTTTCCTGCTGCTTCGGTTTCTGGTTGGTACTTTGCACATCCTGAAGCCAAGTATTTTGGTGTGGGCAAAGTCAGCCGCGAACAAGTTGTAGATTATGCCAAGCGTAAAGACTGGAGTCTGGAAGAAGCAGAAAAATGGTTGTCACCGATTTTGGGTTATTAACGGTTAAAGATGCCACCTGATAATCACACTTTATCAGGTGGTTTACACGATAGTATTAAGATTCGTTTCATGCTTTGTCTTTAGATAAAACCTTTTGCCCCACAACACGATTAAATGACCATTTGAAAGTTCGACAAGCTCCTTAATCGCTCGTATACTCAGAGCCATAACTTTAATTATTTATTTAAAAACAATCATTTAGATGCTAACTCAAAATAATGATTTAGCATCGTCCAAGTTTTCATTTCTTTTTGTTCTTGATTACGTTGCGCCGCATCCTTGTTTGGCGCACTGCGATTAGACAAAGCTTCCGAAGCATTTTATGACAGTTCGCAAACAGAAATTTATTGGCGAATGCTTTTGGAGGAGTCTATGTCGAAACTTTTTTTTAGTGCTCGTTGGCCGCAAGCCCTTTTCTTTTTTATGGTTCTTAATCTTTCTGTTGTTAAAGCCAATGAGTATGACACGCGTTTTGAGCCCGATGTGGTTTTTTATGGTGACGACGGTGTAAAAATTGCCGGTAATGTTTTTCTGCCTGTGCCGAAAACAATTAATGAAAAGTTTCCTGCCATTGTGTTCGTTAATAGCTGGTCGCTGGATGAAAATGAATATCTTGTGCAAGCCAAGCGTTTTGCAAAAGAAGGTTTTATTGTACTGAGTTATTCTGCGCGTGGTTGGGGCGAGTCGGGTGGTTTAGTCAATGTCGGTGGCCCACAAGATATGCAAGATTTTTCTAGTGCCGTTGATTGGTTAATGACACATACGCCTGCAGATGAAAACAATCTGGGTGCTGCGGGTATTTCTTATGGTGGTGGTATGTCGTTGTTGGCAGCAGCCAATGATGACCGTGTGAAAGCTGTAGCGAGTATGAGCGGTTGGGCTGATTTGTTAGAGGCATTATACGGTGGTGAATCTGCGGATTTGGTGTGGGGAAGCTTACTAGTGGGCTCGGGGTATCTAACCGGTAATATGGACCCTATTATCCTACAGCAATTTCAAAATATATTAACCAATAATGATATTGAGCAAGTTCGAGATTGGGCTAGATTACGTTCTCCTATGACTTTTATCGACGAATACAATCAACGCGGCACTGCTATTTATATCAGTAATAATTTACGTGATGAGCTTTTTGAACCTAACAGCATGGTTGATTTTTATGAAGCTCTTGAGACACCCAAAAAGCTCGACCTCAATTTAGGTAACCATGCTACCACAGAACTAGTAGGGTTAATTGGTTTACGCAGTCATATTTGGGATAACGTACACGATTGGTTTAAATTGCACTTGCAAGCTGAGGATATTAATCTTGAACCTGCTGTCTCCATAGCGATTAAGTTTACTGAAGAACGTGATAACTTTTCATCATGGCCATCAGCGGATATCGAAACAAAAACTTTTCATTTAGGCGCTCGCAATTGGTTTTTTAATGGTAGTCTGCGTGATTCTCCTTATACCTATAACGACAGCAATCACTTTCATTCCGGCTATTGGTCAGGAGCTAATGCGGGAACACATGTGTTATCGAGTATTTTGGAAGCATATGTTGATATTCATATTTACAATATTATTTATTTTATGTCGCGCGATTTAGCCATTGTTTATCAAGGTGAAAGATTATCGTCAGAGATGTCTATTCGTGGTGCGCCTGAACTAGATTTATGGATAAAACCCAGTCGTTCCGAAGCGCAAGTCATTGCATACTTATACGATGTTGATGCTTGGGGGAATGGTAAGCTAATTTCTCATGCCCCTATTGCTGTTAGGGATGTGGAGCCTAATCAACCTCTACAAGTTAACTTGTCGCTGTATTTTACAGCGTATGACGTGCCTGCAGGGCACTCGTTGGCCTTAGCCTTAGATACGCATGATGCCCAGTATGCGCCACCGACTTTGCAATCCTATGAGATTAACATTCCTTATGGTGTTGGTTTTGATTCGCAATTGACGCTGCCTTTCGTAAAATAAAGGTATTTTTCCACAAAGAGCAACTCATTGGTTCAGAGAATCAATGAGTGTATTTAAAATGCAACCTCTCTCTTTTGCCCATCTCAAAAGTTATGTGATAACATCTTGACAGATTTTTTGGTAAGCCCGGATACATTACCTTTGAAAATGACATGAATGGTTATACTTCATTCTAATCTATTGTAAAAAAAGAGAAATTACCTATGTTGACCAGAAGACAAGTTTCGTTAGGGTTAGGAACCCTGGCATTCAGTGGGTTAGTGCGTAGTGGCTTGGGTGATAAAAATGCCATGCCTATGCTAAAAGCCATAAAAGGATATGGTGCTTTACTACCTGACCCTCATGGATTATTAGATTTACCGAAAACGTTTAGTTACAAAATTATTTCACAATTTGGTGAAATGATGTCCGATGGTCTGCACGTGCCGGATAGAGCCGATGGTATGGGCTGTATCCCTTTAGAAAACGATAAGGTCGCTTTGATCCGTAACCATGAACTTCATCCTCGTCACTTGAATAAGCAACCCGCTTCTATCCAAAACCACAAAACCTCTTTGTCGTATGATCACTATAAAAATGGTGTTGCGCTACCGGGTGGTACCAGTACGATTATTTATGACACCAACAAACAACGTAAAGAAAAAGAGTTTTTAAGTTTAACTGGCATGTCACGAAATTGTGCGGGGGGAGTAACGCCTTGGAAGAGCTGGCTAACTTGCGAAGAAAATGTTGAAAAAGCCAATGAAGAAATCCAGCAAGACCACGGTTACGTTTTTGAAGTTTTTGCTAACGCCGATAAACTCACCAAAGCAGAACCTTTGAAAGCGATGGGCCGATTTAATCATGAAGCGGCCGCCGTTGACCCGGCAACGGGTATTGTGTATTTAACCGAAGATAGAGGTGACAGTTTATTTTATCGCTTTATTCCGAATGCGTATGGTCAACTTAAAAAAGGCGGAAAGCTTCAAGCGTTAGCGATTAAAGGCATGCCTCAATTTGATACACGCAATTGGCAATCACACAGTATGTCACTCAATCATTGGTTATCAACTGAGTGGATAGATATAAAAAACCCTGAAAGTCCTGAAGATGATTTACGATATAAAGGCAATTCTGCAGGCGCGGCTGTTTTTGCGCGAGGAGAAGGTATTCATTGGGGAGATAAAGAGCTCTATTTTTGCTGTACCAATGGTGGTCACAAACGATTAGGGCAAATCATGCGATACCAGCCATCACCTCGCGAAGGTCAATCTAATGAGGCAAAATCTCCAGGGCGTATCCAATTGTTTTTGGAAAGTACGGATGAGTCTTTGTATGATTTTGGTGACAATCTGACGGTAGCACCTAATGGACACCTGATCGTTTGTGAAGATCAATATTACGAAACCGTGGATAACTATTTGAGAGGTGTGAGTCCATCGGGTGAGGTGTACCCTCTGGCCAGAATCAGAACGCAAACTGAGCCCGCAGGTGCTTGTTTCTCACCCGATGGCAAAACCTTGTTTGTGAATTTATATTCACCGACGAAGACACTTGCCATATCAGGACCATGGGAATCGTTGGGTTAACTGAGTCGCCAATAAAGCACTAAAGAAATTACCGTTGTACCAAGAAGGTTCAGTATAAAACCCTGCTTAACCATATCTTTAACAGTGAGATAATTACTGCTATAAATTACCGCGTTGGGTGCCGTGGCGGCCGGTAACATAAAAGCGCAGCTCGCTGATATCGCTGCGGGAACCATCAATAAAGCTGGATCCATATTGGCTGATAAAGCGGCCGAGGCTAAAATGGGCATGAGTAATGTGGTGGTGGCTGTATTGCTGGTCACCTCTGTGAGAAAAGTAACACATAAGGCAATGAGAAAAATGGCTATCAGTAACGGGATTTGTGTGAGGGGGCTTAAGTTATCACCAATGATAACGCTTAATCCTGAGCGTTGAAATGCGGTAGCAATAGTGATGCCGCCAGCGAATAACAGTAAAACATGCCAAGGAATATTTTTGGCCGTATCCCAATCGAGTAGTGCTTCGCCATTAGGCTTGCCTGCAGGCACTAGAAACATGGCAACAACGGCTAATAAAGCGATGCTGGCATCGTTCGCACCCGTTAAACCTAACATTCCACTCCAACCCCCAAAAGGTTGTTGTCGTGTTATCCATATCATGGCCGTTAGCGCAAAAACCGTCAGTACGCGTTTTTCGACGCTTGTCCAAGCATCAATCTCTGGTAAGGCGATGGTAACGGCATGGCGACAGTGGCGAGATAACCAAAAAGCCATTAATGGAACAAAAATAATCACAATAGGCACAGCCCATGTCATCCAAGTTAAAAAGCCTACCTCTGTACCCGTGGTATCGGCGTAGGCTTGCTGGAAGATTAAATTGGGCGGTGTACCAATAGGTGTACCAATTCCACCGACGCTAGCGGCATAGCCAATCCCCAGTAATAGTGGTTTATCCAACGTACGTTGTTCTGTGGAATTTAAAACAGCGATAGCAATGGGTAAAAGCATCAAAGTGGTCGCGGTATTGGATATCCACATGCTCAAGGTGGCTGCGGCCACCATAAATCCCATGACCACATGCGAACCTTTTTGAGTGCCAAACGCATTGACCATATGAATGGCTAAACGGCGATGGGCACCGGACTTAGCCATGGCAGTGGAAAGAATAAATCCTCCTAATAGAAGGATGATCAAAGGGCTGCCGTAGGATTGGGCGACTTCTTGTTTGGTTAAAATACCGACTAAAGGAAAGAGAGCAATGGGCAATAACGAGGTTATCGCTAAAGGGATAGGTTCAAGCATCCACCAGATGGCGCATAGCAGAGTGATTGAGAGTGTAAACGACTGTTCAAAAGAAAGTCCCATGTTTGCAGACACTAGAAATGTTAAAAAAGAAAACACAGGAGGTAGTATTAATGCTTTTTTCACGGAGAACCTTTGGCAACAGCAGCAATGATAAAAGTGTTTCATTTTATATACCCAAAGCCATTTCTCTGTCAATGCATAAGCAAGAGTGCTTGACTAAATTTCGCTGGTTCCTTATCGTTCAAACACCGTTAAACACGGTGAGATAATAAAAGATTAAAGGAAATTAACGATGAAATTATTGATGATGCTTTTTTATCTTGAGTCTATTCAGAGGTAACAAAGTTATGTAACGCCAAAATTTTGGTTAAATACTTATAATGTGACACATAAAATTATCAATGATATGGCTCATATTTGCTTATTCAACTAACTAGGATAATCGATTGTTAATGAGAATAAAGTTAGCATATTAAATTTATGCGAGAGGTGGAAGTTTTCAGAACAGCGGTCAGAAAAAATAAAAGGTATGTTCTGAATGCTATTTTTTAAAAACTAATTATGATTAGGTCAGGTTGTTTTTATTAAACATCTCAGATATTTAAATGGTTTGAGAAAATGGATTTATCACAATACAAAATTTGGTTTTTAGAATATTAAAAGTCAAGTGTTGATATTTTTTTGAGATTATAAAATAAGGTTGGATTGTGTTTTGAACTATAGAAAAGATATTGATGGTTTAAGAGCATTTGCGGTAATACCGGTTATTGCTTTTCACTCTGGAATTGATTTTTTTTCAGGTGGATATGTCGGAGTAGATGTTTTTTTTGTGATTAGTGGGTACTTGATTACAACATTAATTTATCAGGAAATTCGTGAAAATAGATTTACTTTCATGAATTTTTATAGAAGAAGAGCGGCAAGATTACTGCCTGCTTTGGGAATAACATTATTAACAGTATTAATATTTGGGTTTATTTTCTATAACAATAAAGTATTTGATAATCTCGGTAAAGAGTTATTTTTCTCATCATTTGGTGCAGCTAATATTTTATTTGCACAAGGCGTGAACTATTTTGCCAATGACGTAGCTTATCAACCATTGATTCATTTGTGGTCTTTAGGTGTAGAAGAACAATTTTATATTATTTGGCCAATTATCTTGTTGTTAACGTTAAAGTTGTCTAAAAATCTAACTCTTTGTGTTGTAATTGTAGCTTTTTTAATTTCATTAAGTCTTTCTGTTTATTCAGTAAACAAAAATCTAACAGAAGGATATTTCTTATTGCATTTTAGAGCATTCGAATTGCTTATAGGCGTATTGATATCTTTATTGCTTTTACATTATAAGATAGCTGCTGTCAGTGATTCTATTAAAAGAAAACTGTCTTTATTAGGTTTTGTTTTAATCCTTATTCCTATTTTTATCTATGATGAAAATACTAACTTTCCTGGAT
Source organism: Pseudomonadota bacterium (assembly GCA_039187085.1). GTDB lineage: Bacteria > Pseudomonadota > Gammaproteobacteria > Enterobacterales > JBCCZV01 > JBCCZV01. The sequence goes on along the minus strand of JBCCZV010000014.1, from coordinate 16,665 downwards.
ATAAAGCTTTAATACCTTGTATTGGTTCTGCTTTAATTATTGCTTTTCCAAGTGATGGATTCATAACCAAAATTCTATCCCAAAAAATCTTTGTTTTTTTTGGATTGATTTCTTATCCTTTATATCTTTTTCATCAACCTTTAATTTCTTTCATAAGTTTTTTTGATGTGAAAATTTCAGCATTACAATTATTTTTTGTTGTGTTCATAGTATGTGTTACTTTTTCATGGCTAGTCTATAAATATATAGAATGCCCTATTAGAAAAATGGTTAACAAGACAAATGGGAAAAAATCATTTTTGGTTTTGTCGGGTCTTGTTTGTACCATTCCTGTTTTTGCCATTATTGGTTTGTTTATAGCAAAAAATAATGGATTAGAATCCAGATTTAAATATTTAAACTCTTTTGCTGCAGAAGTCAGTGAAGCTCATTCTACGACTTTCCATAAAAATTTTAAGAGAGGCTATGATGTTTCGCCTTATCAAGAAAGTTCTATTTTATTTTTTGGAGATTCAGTTTTACAGCATTACGTATTACCTATAAAAAAAGCTTTGGGAGCTGATTTTAAAGAAATAGATACCGTGACAAGAGGAGGCTGTGTTTTACTAAAAGATGTCGACTTCGTTGAAAAATATTCTGACATTTCATGTAATAAAATTAGAGAAAAACTGTATGAAAACAAAAAAAAATATAAGTTTATATTTTTATCGCAAGCTTGGACTTCATACAAAGATTCAGTATTAAACTTTTCTTCAGATGCTGACGACTACTATAAATGGCAAAAACACTTAGATATAACGATAAAGCATTTTTTGAATTTCGCAGATAGGATTTTTATAATTGCTGCGCATCCTCGGGTTGATGGAACGATGAGTTTGCAACCATCTATAATGATTTCCAAGAAATCTTTTTTGTATAATTTGAATAAAATTCAAATTAAAAATATGAATGAACTGATTGAATCTCGTGATTTTTTTATGCAATATAAAAAATATGAAAGAGTTTCTGTTATTGAGCCTTACGATATTTTTTGTAATAAAAAATGTGTTTTGAAAGATCGTGAATGGTCGTTTTTTAGCGATGAAAAACACCTTTCGAGCGCGTCAACCTATTATGTTGAAAAACGCATTTATGATTTGATAAAAAATAATTTTTAATCTGAAATATATCAATATTTGCTTTAGTTATGATATTAGGGATAAAGCCTAAATTATTGTTGAATAATTTAGGCTTTATAGATATTAATGATTGAATTTTTTAAGCAACATATGCAATGATTTTTTCTATGACTTAATAAGTTGAAAGCATTAAGGTTTTTCTCTAAACGAGTTTTTTTTCTGAGCTCGTAATATAAAAAGCTTTAAGCGCTTAATAAAATTAGCGAGCTATATTATTGAATTGACTGCGGTTATATTCATTCGAAAAATAAAATTATTCGTTAAATTGAATAAAAATTGTTCTGTGATATCATTCCATTTCCGTATGAGCCCGATATTTTTCATGCATGTTTGATAAATAACTAGCATTGGGTTTTATACACTATTTTTTCAATTTTTTAGGAGTTATTGATGTTTAAGAAGTTTTTATTTGGCTTAGTAGGTATTTTATTAGCTTCGAGTATTCATGCCAATTGTTTGGATAGTGCGAATACTGCATTTCGAATTACAGCAAAAATTAAAGGGTTCTATGCTTATCCTGACAATGATTATCATTATGTCATCTTGGATACTTCGGATTGTAGTTTGATGAGTGGTAATGTCACCATAGGTGCCAATACCAAAGCCCATCATTATTTAAAAATAAAAAATGGCCAGGATAACTTCTTAAAATCAGTCTTGTTAACCAGTTATGCAAAAGGGGATAAAGTGTCTTTTCGAATTTTAGCCGCAGAAGATGGATATAATACAGTAGCTTATACTATTCCGGGAAATTTGTAAGTCTACAATCTTTATTAAAGAGGTTTCTTCAGTAATAGAAACCTCTTTTGTTTTCAATGGCTTTTAATATTTCAAGAATATGGTGATTGCTATTGCATCGTAAAAGTTACTTATTCCTCAGCAATAATAGTAAAGCCACCGTATATTAATCGTTTGCCGTCAAATGGCATTGGATTTTTATTGGGATCCATGCGCGGATCTTCCATATACGATTTCCAACCTGCATCACGCGCCGTTTTTGATGGCCAAACAACCCAGGAAAATATAACACTCTCGCTTTCCTTTTTTTGAACCGCCAGTGGGAATGAAGTGATTTCACCTTGAGACACATCATTTTCCCAAGTTTCTACAACGTTCAAGGCGCCGTTCTCCTTAAGAACAAGAGCCGAAATTTTAGCATGTGCAATATATTTTTCTTTATTTTCGTTTGGAACTGCTGCGACAAAACCATCTACGTAAGACATAAAATCTCTCTTTTTATGTAAGACTATGAAGGATAAAAATGTTGAGTATTAGCCAATAAATTATTTAGATGAGTGTTAGTTTTATTTTGATACTCAAAGTGTATTCTTGTGGATATATACTATACATTCCTGGACTTGGCAGTTTCAATAGATTGGAGAAAAGTTCATAGAAAATGCAGAAAAAAATTATGTTGTAAATTTTTATAAATCATTGCTTTTATTATAAATTTGACGTTTTTTTGAAAAATTGATAAGTGACTCACACAAGGCTGATTAAGATGATGAAGCATTTTTTATGAGTTAGTTGCTCTACCGAAACTATACTGTATTTAAAGATTGGTCTATCAAAATAAAATCTATTGCTAAAATAGTGTTGCAATTTTTGAAGATATAATTTTCAAGTTATAGAGATTAATTTGAAAAATTATTCAATACTCTGGATGAAAAATGACAAAACACATTACCCTGGTATATCGAGGGCCTGTAAACGTTTATTGTGGAGAAGACTATATCGATAAGTACCGAGTGACTGATATAGCCGAGATACAAAAGCTTAATGGAGTTAAGCACGAATCAGATCTAACAGATTTTCTATTTTGCGGGCCTGGTGAAGAATGCCTAGAAGAACTCGATATGAAAGACGGTGAAATGGGACTGGAGTTGATTGAAAACACTCTCTATTTCTATATCAAATATTCTGTCAACAAGCAATTAAATGAAGAGCAATTAGAAACTTTATGGGAGTTTAATATGGGACAAATGTCGGATGGTGCTGGACCTATTTTTTCTGGACATTGCTTTGATGAATATGGTTTGACCTATGAAGAACCTGACAAGTTAAGAATTTTTTATCAAGAAAAATAATGAGATAAAAACAGTCTATTCATGCTAGCCGATATAAAAATAGGTTGTCGCAAAACGAAAGCGACAATCCAAATAGCAATAAAAATTCTATAGTGTTTAAAAACTACCATCAAAAACTTGTGCAGAACGAACAGTTCCTATGCGATGCTGGCTAAAGCTATTACTATTTTGTCTGCTATCCCAATACAATAGATTGGAAAATAAATGTTTTACACTCCGGCTGCCATGGGAAGAAGCACCAATACCTTGATGTTTTAGAGTTTCACTAAAACAGCGCGAACCTATTTTTGTCCACTGTTTTCCATTCGGTGAAGCAAATCCAGCAGCACATTTCCCCTGATTGTACACATCCATTTTGATAAAGCTTAAATCTGCCTGCGCTATGCCAGATACATGTGTAATATGAGTATCTAATGCACCGCTATTGCTGCCAAAATCATCCCGCCATTGAATACGAATTTTGTGTTTATCTGATGGGCGGCATACAGCAAAATAAGGACTATTCATACTCAATGAAGCTCTCGCCATCATGCAAGCTTTTGCCCATTCATCGACATGGCTGCTGGTTACATGGATTGCTGTTGTCCAACGGCCATTATGGGTTTCTTTATTTTTTTGTAAAAATATAAAATGATCATTGTTACCCCATATATCTTCCGAGTTGACGGTGATACCGATGATATTTTCTGAAGATTCATTTTGCTCACAAGCACGATTTACACAACGAAATGGCCATCCTTGGTTATTATGCGTTTTAGACCATGAATCCTGAAAAATATTAACCTTATTGGTTGCTATGTGGTGTGTTTGGCCATTTAAGGCAGCGTTAAATCCATTAGCATCATTTAATACATAACGTCGACTAACAAACCCTTCTTGGAAGATATACTGTGTCAAGGATTGAGAGTTGCTATCTGTATTAAAAAAGATTCGATTGGAACTATCCACATCACGAGTGTTTGATACACCAGCCGCAGAAAATCCTAAACGTTCTGGTCGATTGTTTGAATAACTAGAATCCGTCAACACCAATATCCATTTACCTTTTAAAGTGGATAGGCTTGGCCAGTGACAAGCACCGCGAACCGTGTCTTTAAGACGACTAGCGCCTGGACAAGCGTGGAAGAGATCGGAGGGTTTTAAAATATCTTGTTCATTGATATAGCGTTTAATCAAGTTATCAAAGGCTTGTGGCGATTGATTGTTTGAAAAGCCATCTTTAATATCAAACCAAATAGTCACTATTTCGTGATTTGGATGTAACTCATCATATATTTTTAACTGATTTAAACAGTCGCTAAATCGCACACAGTTGCTGCGCGTATCAAAAATGGGAAAATGATAAACATACCAATCATCCGTTATTGTTGGGTTACCATATTTGCTTTTGAATAAATCGAATTCTATCGAGCGGATACGGTGAAAGACTAATTGATCAAGAATACCTTCATCGCGTGAGTAACTGTTATGTGATGATTTTTGTTGAACAGAATTGTACAAAACTTCAGCTGATGCGAAGCCTGTGATAAAAAATAAAAAAATAATCAATAAAAGATGCATTGTTTTCTCCGAATTGTTGAATACATAAAAAATATAGTCAGCAAGCTGGAGATTTAATGTGAAGCAAAAATGAAAAATTTAACGATAAAAAATTTTGCTAATAGTATTGAACTGTTGTTTTTTAAAATCACACAACCGTTTTCGAAAAAAATGATTAGGCATTCTTTAAGCTTTTAGACAATGTTATGGAAAATATAATGAGCGTCATTCAGAAAACTGTAAATAAATCTCTAAATTATCTTCTGATTGTTTAAATTCGAACTCATAATCCACATCAATGAGACCACTCAATGTGTTCATACTTAATTCTAACAGTTCATTTTCAGAATGTTCCGAATTGAGCATTAATCGGCAATGACTTCCTCGACAATTCATATCCTGCAAATAGATTTCCGAATTTGGAACGTTGAAGGCTTTTAATATGTTACTTTCTATATAGCTTGTTTGGATTGATGGTGTGTCCTCGTTATTTTGTTCATAATGATCTTGGATAGATGGATGTATGAAACCTGACGATGGCTGAGTCAATGACACTAGTTGTTCTCCTTCAAGTGTATCATCTCGCTTTTTTTTATCTTGCATCAGTATGATTATTTGACTTTCAAGTTGTGATAGCTTTTTATTGAGGAATGTTGTTTTTTCGTTGATTTGCTCTTCAATCAGCCATTGTGCTTTCGAATTTTCTTTATTTGTTAAAAACATGTTTTCAGTTGACGTGTTTTTAATCGCTAAATAGTTTGATTCTAAAAGGCTTATTCGTTGCTGTAATTCATGAATGTAAAAAAAACAGGCCGCTAATGATGATAAGAAAAAACAATAAATGATTTTATTCATGCTTTATCCTTTTTAGTATAGTGAGCTAGGTTTGAGTTGTTTGTCGTTGGTTTCTTCAGAGGAAAGTGCCCTCCGAAGAAAAAGTGATTTAGTCGGTCGCGATAGAATAAGAGGTAATTCTAGAAGCTGAACTGCCCCCAGACTTTGGTGGCAATCTACATTGATAATAAACCGTTTCGTCAGGTCCAATAGAAGTGCGATTATTAAAAGTTAAAATCTGAGCGTCGAATGATGAACCTGTTGTTCTTTTTAATGAACCGCCTCCCGTATTACCTGCAGGTACAGTGACGTATAATGCACAGCTAATATCATCTGTATTGCTGGCATCAATAGCATAAACTTTTGCATCCGTTAATGTATTACCTCCTAAACTATCTCTAGCTACAGGACAAACAAGTGTCAGTGAATCTGTAGTTGAGTTATTACTGATATACCCAAGAGTGGAAACAGTATACTCTTCATTGCTATCCGCAATGCTACAAGTTGAAGCTGGATACACACGTATATCACCAGCACTTACGTTAAAAATCAAAAATAATGCAAAGAAAACAAAAACCATTTTTATACTCATCATTTTCCCTTCCTATTTGATTGGTGTCGTTATTGACGCTTACAAAGTAACCAAATAATGACATGTGATCAATATAAAATTGCATATAACTGATTGTACGAGTATCGAATATGAAATTAAATTTTACTTCAAAAAAATAAACTTTTATTTTTTTATAAATCGCACAATAGGAAAAGAAACGGTTAAATTTTTATGTCATATTTTTTTCAATTGATGTTTAAAGTCATCTACAGAAGATGTTAATTGTTACATATGAAAAAAATTTACTACTGTCAGAACTCAGTGAAATTTTTTTATCACTAGTCAATGGTATGTCAAGATATTCGTTTTTCCTTTCGTCAGTGTTCTAGATGAGAAATATATTGTGGTTTTATAGGAATATAAACATCAACCAAAATGTTTTCAATTTGACAGAGTTTCATTTTCATTCCTTGATACATGAGTTGATTGTTTTCTAGATGCGAATTTTTAATCATTGTAGAAATTTGCAAAAGACTTAAATTAACAGGTTGAAAAAAAATCGATCGATCGTAGCAAATAGTAAAATCAGAGAAGGGTAACCAATCATAAATAATACATTGTACGGACTGTTCGCTTAAAGCACCTTGATGACGGAAAACAGCGTATAAACCTTTAAAAGCAATAGTTTCAAAAACAAGATGTTTTTTTGATGGGTAATTGGATTGTACCATAGCTACCACTTTAGAGTGTCCCGGTTGTTTTTGTAGAAAATTATTAACATTGACACTCACACACCATTTTTTCACTTGATGTTTAACTTCAGGATAGGCTTCTAGTGTCTGCATAAGTTGGAGCAAGCCTGCCCACACAGATAAATCGAGTGAAGAGTAAGATAAATTGGAATTTTTTACACAGAATCCTTTTGGTTCAGATAAGCAGCGAACTTGCGGTGTAATGGATGAACTACGTCGTTTTTTCCGTGGAATAAGAGGTTTTGGTTTTTCGCCAGTAAATTGGTCACGATATTTTGACGGGGTAGTGCTAACCAGCTGACTAAAAGCTTTATTAAACCCAGCATGAGTTTCAAAGCCGCAAGCATGAGCAATATCAACAATTTTCTCAGGTGTTGATAAAAGCTGTTGAGAAGCTTTGTTAATTCGATGACGCAACACGTATTCGCGCCAGGTTTCACCTAAGGTATCAGAAAAAAGCCGTTGAAAATGATAGGGATTAAAACCTGAGATATCAGCAATGTCATTAAGTTGAAGCGGAGATTCGAAATGTTTATCCAAATGATTTTGCACTAAATGCAAAGATTCTCGTTGTTGTAGTATCGTTTTATACGTTTTTTTTCTCGCCATTGTTGGGATTCCTTTTCCTTGTGAGCTATTCAAAGTAATTTACTGTTTTTGATCGTAATAACCAATAACCAAAAAGTATGGGTTTTAGTTATTTATGGAAATCTTTGTCATTAAGTACAAAAGCTATTTTTTTAAAGGTACAACCAAACCTCTTACCAGTAATTAATCTCACAATAGGAAAAGAAATCACCGCTTTTCTCATGTAGGTTGCTTTTTGGTATGTTGACTTAGTTAAAACTACCTATTTGTATAAAAACGAACAAGGCTAATGAATAATATGTTTGAGGTTGTAATCATCACAAGGTAAAGGGATATGAATATCAAAAAAAATAGATTTTGTTTTTTAAATGAAAAGCTGAAGAATACATTCTTGTTTTTCAGCTTTTTTTTGACAATTTTTGCACAATATGTGAATGCAGCAAGTATCAGTGTTCCATCGGCATCTTACAATAACTTGGTAACGGTTCGAGTCCAACTCAATCATGATTTTGAAGATGGCAATTCAAGCTCTGATTATACTTATGCAGAATATACTTATCGAGTTAAAATTTATTTAAATGGTATATTAAAATTTGATAATCCTAATTATCAAAGGAGATTAATCAGTGATAATGGCAGAACTTATGTTGAAGATCGAGATTATTTGCTGAATGCTGCTGGAAATTGGCGATTTGAATTGCATGAGAGACAATACATTGAAGATTGTAGAGAAGGTTATGGTTGTGTGGATTATGAAGTCAATACAAGCGATTCGGATGATATCACGTTACAAGCCCCTAGTGTTCCTGCTTCAATGACTGTACCGAGTAATGATTATGATGGCACTTTTGCAGTATCATGGCCTTCTTCGACGGGGACGACACGCTATGAACTTGAGCGTCGTCAAAGTAATGGTTCTTGGCAAAATATTTACTCAGGTAATGCTCTTAATCGAACTATCACCGGATTGCCACAAGCCCACTATGACTTTCGAGTAAGAGCATGTAACTCTTATTGTAGTAATTATCGCACGAGTGGAAAAGTTAATGTATTTTTGACACCGAATAATCCTGCAAGCATTAGGGTTCCCAGTTATCATGACGCTTCTGTCATTACGATTAATTGGGCAACAGCGACGGGACCGGTAGCAGTATCCGGTTATCAATTAGAACGAAAAACAGATAATGGTGGTTTTGTACAAATTTATTCAGGAACAGCGGTTAGCTTCACTGATAATAATTTAAGTCACAATACTCACTATACTTATCGAATTAAAACCTGTAATGGTAATTATTGCTCAAATGGACGCGAATCAGGTCAAATGTTAGTGGTGTATCGCCCTGGTATACCCACGAGCATAAGTGTTTCACCACAAACCAGTGAGTCTGGAAATGGCACTATCAGCTGGAGTACGACATCATTTGCTTCGTCCTACACAATAAAAGTCACGAGTGATGTGAATACACAAACTTTTACTACATCATCGAATACCTACGGATTATCAGGATTTGAGAACGGTCAATACGACATTGCCGTTAGGGCTTGTAATAGTCAAAATACATGTTCTCAATATTCGACAAATATTAGCTGGGATGTTAACCGTAATCCCGATGCGCCTAGTCTAAGCGGCCCTGTGTCGACAGCGACAGGAGAATTCAACTTGCAATGGACACCCATTAGTTTGGGAAGTGCTGCTATCCGTTATCGTCTTATTGAGGTTACCAATAATGACGCTTTGATTTACAGTGGAACAGCATTACAAAAAGAGATACAGAAAACGGTTAATCAAACATACTGTTATCGTGTCCGAGCAGAATCTGATTTTGGGCAATCTCCTTATTCCAATCAACATTGCGTAGAAGTCACACGCCCAAGCATTCCCAATACCCCGGTCTTAGATGGACCATCAAGGACTGAATTAGACTACGAATTATCTTGGCAAGCTGTCGACTATGCTGCCAATTATCATCTTTTTTTAACACTCTATAACGAAAATGATGAAGTAATTCAAACAGAGTCTTTAGTCTATTCCGGTAGTGACACGCAATTTACTTACTCGGGTCCAGAGATTTATGGACGTCATGTTTATAGAATTTATGCATCCAATGTTTCAGGGGATTCTCTTTTCTCTAGCCCTATTAGCATTAAGGTAGAACCCGATCCTACCGTGATTATTCGTAAACAACTCTATTATCAAGAGGCCGATGCGATTAGTGCCAACGAAGAAAATCTTTCTCAAAATCGGGTATCGAGAGATCTCGCCGCTTTCCGTTATCTGGATCTTATGTACGGTTTAGATGAAGAGAAACGTCTTGTTAATCATTATATAGATGGCGATTTTTTGCGTGATTTCGCTGAATTATACAGTGATCAGGAACGTGCGCGAATTGCCAGAGTCTATGACTTGGTGTTAGAGCAACTGGCTTTATACCCTAATAATGATTCTGTTCAGCAACTCATTCTTGATATTTATTATGATCGTGCAGCAGCAGAATTAGTTTTGATCAATCAAGCATGGGATGATGCGAATATTAGTCGATTGCGAGAAGAGCCCGTAACGATTGAAGCGGATATAGCCAATGAAGCTTTGCATCTTTCACGAAATGCTTTAGACGTCTATTGGCCAGTTATTAATGATTTCGATACATTCATCCAAGATTGGACACAACAACGAGGACAAACGAGTCCCCGTTACTTTGACGATGATAATTTGGCCCAACCGGTTATTGCCGATCAAAATGATTTATTTAAAGGGTATAAAGATTTAGTGATGGCTTATACCTTAATGACACGACTCATCGATGCTAATGTTAGAGTTGCGCGATTACAAATTATCTCAGGGCAAACTAATGAAACCATCAATCAACTAATGCTAGAGCATTTGACAAATTTAGAATCAGAGCTGATGGATAAATTTCAAGCCATTGAAAATTTGGTTGAGAATGCTGCAACTTTCGGACAAGAAATATTTGAAGATGACACAGCAATTAACGGATTACCTCAAGCTTATTATCGTTTTCAAGCGGCTTTGACAAGTTTACAAAATACTCAAGCTTGGTTTCAGGGAGAAACTAATAATTATTTGGGTTTACCATTTGATGTCGCTTTGATTATTGGTGGTTATGGTATCGAAGGTAATAATGTATTTGATTCTTTCGATGCAATGAAAGATATGTTGAACCCCGACAGTTTACTCAGTCCAATCAATACGGCGATTCAGGCATTGGATTCAGCCGAGATAAGTTATGATAATTTTCGGGGTAACCAAGATCGCTTGGCCACGGAATATAACGATCGTAACCGCCAACTCAATGATCAATTGTTTGAGTTGTTAGGATGGGATTATCCTGCTCAATGTCGAGAAGCCAGTTGCATTATTCAGGAAGAATCTGCAATTGTTGGTAGTTTGATTTCTCGACAAGTTGAAAGAGTCGATACCTCACTCGTTACTTTGGAAAAACAAGTCGAACGATTAAGTAGCTTTAAAGAACACATTCAAAATACGGTTGAAGAATGGGGCGAGCGTAACAATATTCTCGATGCGAAAAAAGAAGTCATCATCCGATATGGCGATATGCAAGCTGATATTCAAGTACAGATAGCCGAGATTGAAGCTAAAATTGAAAGTTCTAATAAAAAAGTGGGATTTTTAAAAGATATTGTCAGTTTAGGATTAGATATTTCAAAATTCTTACCAATAGGTGGTGGTGATGGTGATGAAGATAAAGACAAAGTGCTTCCTGTAGCCAGCACGATTAAAAATTTAACTTCGCTTGTTGGGAAAATTGCTCAAGGTAACTCTAAAATACGGGCTATAAAAAAGATCGGAGAACTGCAAGCGTCCAGTGAACGACTAGCGGCTGCTGAACGTGCTGAGCTTTTGAGTTTAAATGGTTTAGAGTTGGAATTGGATTTTCAACAGGAAATGCGTCGTCTGTTGTTAGAGCAAGCCGCCCTTGAATTATCTATTATTCAAGCTACGAGTACACTAGTACAGGAATCCGATTTGATCGAACAATATATTAATCAAGCAACGCGTTTAGCAACGCAAATTGAAGAGACTAACGAGCAACTCACAAAACGCTTCTTTGCCGATCCGATACATGCGAGACGTTTAACGGCCTCAATGGAACGTGCTGAATTGCATTTTCGTGTAGCACAAGAATGGATGTTATATATGACGAATGCTTTAGAATACAAGTGGGCTGAAAGCTTTTTAGGTAGCAATGGTATGCGTAAATCTGGAGTATTACAATTACGGACATCCGAAGATCTTATTGATTACTTTGTAGAGTTAGTCAATTTTGATTTAAGACGTTTGACAACTGCACCGACTCAGCAAACTCGTGATGTGTTTTCAATTAAAAAAGATGCTTTGAAAATCGACCCAAATGATGACTTGGCAGATGAAAAATTTCAGGAAGCTTTAGAAAATGCAGTATATCAAAACTTTCCATTTTTTATCGGGTTCGAATTTGATACGTTCAGCTCCACAGATGACAATCTTTTCAAAGGTCCCATTTTCTTAGAACAAAATGGAAAAAAATGTGTATTTAATGGTGGAAATTATTTAAATAAGATTGAATCGATTGCTATCAACATCTCTACAAAAAATGCATCTAGCCTACAAGATGTTTCTGCATTTATTAGTTATGGCGGAACCAGTGTAATGCGCACTTCGACGGTGAGTTTAGAAAGTACCGAGGAAGGAGGTATCGTTGGGAGTATTCGTCAATTTACTCCATGGTTTACTCGAGTTTCTCCTGACAATACTTTTGAATTTTCGCCGAATGTCACTGTAAATATGACGGCTACATTAAATGATAATGAAAAACTGAGTAACGAATTGTATCTTTTACCAGACTTCACACTGAAAGAGCGAGCTGTAGCCACTTCAGAATGGGTTTTATCGATACAATGGTTGGATTTGTACACAATGTATGAATTATTTTCTTTTGAGAATATTGACGATATCGAAATTATCTTTGAACATCGATATCGAACCCGATACTTTGATCAAGAACTCCGTTGTAACTTTGGTTTTCCTGGAGGATTCCCTTTCATTGCCGATGATATTTTTTCATTCGACCCATTACAGATGAATCTTTGATGCTCAATTAAACAGAGATCGTCACTTTCACACCTTATGATACATGAGTATCATAAGGTGCTAATTTCACCGGCTTTTCCATGGCTTTAGCAAGCTTTCGAGAATATCATCCGCAAATTGATAAATTCACTATGCCAAGCAGCCTAAAATACCTTTTGCCTTAAGTTGATGAAAAAATGCGATATTGAGTAAATAGTATTCATTGAATTGTCATTGTATAGGTCTTGCGATTGTCGTATTTTTCTAATTCTTTTAATTCGATACCACCTGAAAGTTTTATCGTGTCTCAATAGCGTATATTTTCAGCTTTTAAGGTTTGTGATGGCTTGCAAAACAACGTAATTTCGTTCATGATCGTTTGTTCTTTTGTGCCCTATTAGCACACCAATCAAAAATATCCCATTGCGCCAGCATGAACTTGATATTGAAAGTGTCCGCTTAAATCTAGAAAGGTATCCTCACACTGAAAAAATTTATTTTAGGTTTTTGTTAACATGAAAAATAAACAGACATTACATGCTATTTACTTCTCGCTATGTTTGAGTCATAGCGTTATTGCTTTTGACCCACCAGAATCTTTCGACTCATCCGATGCTTCAGAGGATGAAGAACCCGTCGAGAAAATGACGATACATGCCAGATCAGAGCCCCAAATTGGAGAAAATATTTCCGCTTCTCAAGGCAGTATTTCTCGGGGAGAAATCGAGCAGCGTCCTGTATTGCGCTCAGGAGAAATACTGGAATTTGTACCCGGTATGGTCACTACACAACACAGTGGTTCTGGAAAAGCCAATCAATATTTTTTACGTGGGTTTAATTTGGATCATGGAACCGATTTTCGTTCCGAAATCGATGGTATGCCTATCAATATGCGTACGCATGGTCATGGACAAGGCTACACGGATTTAAATTTTATCGTGCCCGAATTTATTCAACGTATTGATTACCAAAAAGGCCCTTATCATGCAGAAAATGGTGATTTTTCAACGGCTGGTTCCGCGAATTTTCATCAGGCTGATACTTTTGCCCATTCGTTGATACAATTTGAAGTCGGAGAAGATCATTATTATCGCAGTGTTTTTGCTCATGAGATAACCATAGCGCAATCTCGCCTATTACTAGGACTTGAAAATCACCGTTATGAGGGTCCATGGAGCGATATTGATGAAGATGTCAATAAAAATAATGTGTTCATTAAATTTGTTAATGATTCTCATGACAAGGTATTTTCTGTGACGTTTATGGGATATCAAAATGAGTGGAACGCTGCGGATCAAATTCCCCATAGAGCGGTGACGAATCAATTAATTGATGAACTGGGTTCACTGGATATGGATGTGGGTGGTGAATCGAGTCGTTACAGTCTATCCGCCAACTTTGATAATGATGACTGGGATGCCACAGCATATTTTATCGATTCCGATTTAGAGCTTTTTTCTAATTTCACTTACTTCCTGGATGATCCTGTCAATGGCGATGAATTTGAACAAGTCGATGATCGACAACTCATGGGTGGCGAGCTGGTACGTAAATTCACAACACCACTTCAAAGTAACCACATTCACCACACTTTGGGTATCGAATATCGTTTTGATGATATTAAAAAAGTAGGTTTGTATAAAACCTCTGAACGTCAACGCATCAGTCAAGTTCGAGAAGATACCGTGGAAGAACAATCTCTGGCTGTATTTTGGAAAGGCGAAATGGATCTGACGCAAAACCTAACGTCCAATATTGGTATTCGTTATGACTATTTAGATGTTGAAGTGACAAGCGATGATACAAGAAATAGTGGTGAGGCCGACGATGGATTGCTGAGTATCAAAGGTGGCTTACGCTATCAGTTTTCTAATCAATTCTATGGTTATTTAAATGCTGGCCAGTCATTTCATTCTAATGATGCACGAGGAGCCACCATTACGATTGATCCTATTTCCAATACCCTGGCTGAGCCAGTCGATTTAATGGTGCGTGGTGAAGGAGCTGAAGTCGGCCTGCATTATCAAGAAGTGGATCAATACAATCTGTCTATGAGTGTGTGGTATCTTGAATTGGATTCAGAGTTATTGTTTGTCGGTGATGCGGGTAATACTGAAGCAGGTAGGGCTTCTAGACGCCAAGGTATCGAGTTAGCTGGCTATTTTTGGATGGGTGAATCATTTAGTACGGATGTTGAATTGGCATGGTCTCACGCACGTTTTCGTGAAACTCAAGAGGGTGAAGGAGATCATATTGAAGGAGCATTACCTTTCGTCAGCAGTGTGGGTATCAATTGGCTGCCTTATGAACATTGGCGAACCAGTGTAAGACTGCGTTATTTTGGAGAAAGACCACTAGACAGTTTTTCAGATCAAGAATCTGACGATTTTAGTGTGGTAAACTTTGCCCTTACTTATCAACTTGCACGATGGAAGCTTGATTTTAAAGTACTGAACGTGCTGGATAGTGATGATCATGACATTGATTATTTTTATGCTTCACGACTACAGGGTGAACCGATTGAAGGTATCGAAGATAATCATTTTCATCCGATTGAACCGCGAACATTGAGATTACAAGCCGGTTATTGGTTTTAATCCAACAAAAGAAAGGTGAGAGAAGAGGAAATTGGATATCTCGTCTCTCACGCTAAAAAAATAATGGCGTAACTTAAAATTACGCCGTTAAGAAGGTTTCTAAATCTTCTGAACCACCAATATGCTTACCATCAATAAACACCTGTGGTGTGGTATTACGGCCACTCACTGCGGTCATCGCGACCGACGTCACATCTTTTCCTATCATCATTTCTTCATAGGTGTGTCCATGTTTGTTCAACAACTCTTTGGCTTTTGCGCAATAAGGGCAACCAGGTTTGGTGAACAAGGCAACAGATGAGGGTTTGCTAGCATCAGGTGCTAGATAAGCTAGCATAGTATCGGCGTCAGAGACTTCAAAGGGGTCGCCAGGTTTCTCGGGCTCAATGAACATTTTTTTAATGGTACCGTTATCCACAAACATGGAATAACGCCACGAACGTTTGCCAAATCCTATATCGCTCTTGTCAGTAAGCATCCCCATTTTTTCAGTAAATTCGCCATTACCATCAGGCAATAAATAAATATTATCGGCTTCTTGATCAGCCAGCCAGGCGTTCATGACGAATGCATCATTCACAGAAAGACAGACAATCGTATCAACACCATGTTCTTTAAATGCACTGGCGAGCTGATTATATCGTGGCAAGTGTGTTGACGAGCAAGTTGGTGTGAAAGCACCCGGTAAAGAGAAAACAATCACTTTTTTGTTATTGAATATCTCAGACGAAGTGACTTCTTTCCAATCGTTGTCGACGCGAGTTTTAAAAGTAACTTCAGGGACATTGTGGTTTTCTTTGTTCTCGTACATAAAATTGCTCCGTTACAGAAGATGTAGGACCTGTTCATCGTCGATAATATGAACTCGAAGGCGAGTTATTCTTTATATTATCGCCTACAAGCGTAGAGTAAAAATCATAGAGTCGACAATAGGAAGAGAGTAGCCTTCGTTAAGGTATCATAATGGGTCTAACAGTGACTAGCATGATGATAACTCGCGCACGCACAGACGCTTGGTGTCGTTGGTGTGTGTGTGAGTGCAATAAGTTAAGTCGTTTTTACAAGCCATAAAAATCATTGAAAACAAAAGTTTAAAGGGTTTTGGTTTTTGGTTTTGGTGTTTAAAAAAATAATGGCACGGATAATGTAATTTGTTAAATAGAATCGCGGTAAACGGCAAAAGGACATGTCAAAAACTGAGATTCACAAGGAAGATGCTGCATGATTTTAAACGGAGTTATTCGATATTACCCTAAGGATAGCCTTAAAACAGCGTTAAATTATGGATAAACATGGACAAAAATCTTAAGAGGCAGGATGCCCAACCACGGAAGGTCAAATTGTTATAATCGTCTCCGCTCTATCTACCAGGCAACAATATGTTGCCTTTTTCTTTGTTTAAAAAACTAATGATTTTTACCTACACTTCATACTCAATCTTATTGAAT
>JBCCZV010000013.1:0-47153 GCA_039187085.1 Pseudomonadota bacterium | reverse complement strand
TTATGCTCAATGATAACCCGATAGTGACGATGCTCCGAGATAGAAGCTTGGAGCAGCCTTGCTTCTGTTAGCACTTTAATCCGATCCATTGCCCCTACCCTTTTCCGATACTCCTCGGCCAACAACAGGGGATCAAAACTAGGTTCCTGGGCCTTATAAACCGCCGCCAGTTGGGCGTAATTGAAGGCAGGATGATCCTCGATAGACTCGCAGGGCAGCTTGAGGTAATCGCAAAAATGCTTGAATTGCTGCGCATCCGTCAGGCTACCCCGACTGGCAATGGCGTAGTAATGGGTGAACTCGTCATTGATACAGTGTGCGAATTCCTGACTGAACCTATCAATAAAAGTATCACTGGTGCGAGCAGTAGCAATCGAACGCGGGTAATGGTAGCCCGCGTGCAATCGGGCCTGGTTGACAATGCTTGCCCGCTGAATCAAGACCTTATCTTGTTCAATTAGAACTTCCTGTGAGGGCCCAGTCTAACCTCCAATAATCTGTAGAGCCAGAAGGAATCGTCGTTTTGTACTAGGCGATTCATTTTTATGCATCAGAAAGTGTGAAATGCATCAAAAATAGAATGCTTTCTCAAAAAACAAACATTTCAAATTAATTCAATTATTTAGTCGTTAATAGTGACAATTTTTGACATGCTTTTTTTCTATAGTATTGATTTTTAGACTTTTTATAAATTATCAGTCTATCGACTATTTCATACAGTAAGTGCAAACACTATCACATGAATTATTGCTCTATTTATGAGCATATGTACAATATTCTATAGATTAATTATCTATACAGCACACTCTTCATGAGAACTGGTTATTAACAACGCGAGATAGAAGTATTGCAAGCATTAAAACTTTATCTTTTACTGATTATTAATTTGGCTTATAGCTTATTTCAGCCATCGCAAGCCGCTTTAATCGATTTCGATCAGGAAGATATGCGTACGCGTTATCAAAATGATTTATTAGCGAATCGCTACATCACCGATTTACAGTACGCTCGCCGTCAAGTGAATCAAGATCCACAAACAGCACTAAACCGCATCAAACATTTAGTGGATCACAAAAGTTTAGCCAGTGATAAATATGCCCCTTTACGACTTGCAATTTTAGCTATCTGTTCAGAGGCAAGCTTTCGGTTAGGTCATTATTTAGGGCAAAAAGAGTTTTCAGAAATAGGTCTTAAGCTCGCAAACACTATTAAATCTAACCACTACCAATCGGTATTTTATGCCTATCGGGCGCAGTCCAAAGATTTACTGGGGCAAACGGATGATGCACTCAATGATTTTAATCAAGCGGCGGCTATCGCTGACCAACTCAATGACACAGGAATCCAGTTTGATGTTTACCGTCTACGCGGTGATATGTTTAGTTACCAAGGTCAGCACCAACGGGCTTTAGAAGATTTACAAGTCGCCTACAATATTTATATTAAAAACAATAAATCTCCCAAATACGCGAGTGTTTTGAATAATTTAGCCAGCCTCTATGTTTACATGGGGGAATTAAGCTTAGCGTCTGACACTCTTAACGAATTACTCACTATCCAAAAACGTATGGATGATCAATTTGCAGTGGCGACTACTTTATACAACCTGGGTAAAGTGGAACATGATTCTAACCATTATCAAAAAGCCGAGCTTGCCTACAACCAATCCTTGTCCATCAGCCAAGAGCTGAATGATAAAGTAGGTATCGCTTACGCCAAAAGCGGTCTCGGTCAGCTTTATATGCAAGAGTCACCACTAGAAGCTTCTCAATATTTCAAAGAAGCACTCACCGTTTTTCAATCGGTTTATGAATTACAACAAACAGCACAAACACTGATTTTTCTTGCAGAAGTTCAACTGAAATTGAGAGTGCCTGATGAAGCTTTAAATACTTTAAATAAAGCGATGGCACTGATGAACTATATGAGTGCGCCTCCACTGGTACGCATGGCTTATCGATTACGTTCTGAAATTTATGCGGAATTAGGGGATTATGCTTCTGCTTATACAGCTTACATTGATTACAAAAAGATTGATGATGATATTTACAATGAAGAACGCAATCGCCAATTAAATCAATTGATGGTGGAGTTTGAAACCGAAAAACAAATTAAAGAAAATCAGTTACTTTCAAAATCCAATCAATTAAAACAATTGACCATAGAACAAAATAAACGGGATTCCAAAAGACTAAACTGGATCATTGGTCTTTTTGCGTTATTAATCATCATTCTTGGTATTAGTGTTTCCAAATTGATCATTATCTCAAGAAAATTGAAACAATTGGCCCATACCGATGAATTGAGCGGCTTACCCAATCGTCGTTCTATTTTTGGAAAAAGCCAATTGGAAATTTCACGCTGTCGACGACATAATACACCTCTATCTTTGATTATTTTCGATATTGATAAATTCAAAGTGATTAATGATACTTTTGGCCATCAAATCGGCGATGCGGCCATTCAACGTGTAAGCCAATCTTGTCGTAGCTTATTAAGAAATGAAGACGCGATGGGGCGTATTGGTGGAGAAGAATTCCTTGTATTACTGCCTCATACTAACCACAAAGATGCGGTTATCACAGCAGAGCGTATTCGTCGCAAAATTGAATCTACGGACTACTCAGATATTCATGCTGAATTACGGGTTACTATCAGTTTAGGCATCAGTGGATTGCGCGCTGATGACACGCATTTAACAGAACTTACCCATCGCGCTGATATGGCGCTTTATAAAGCCAAAGAAAGTGGGCGAAACTGCATTAAAACATCAGAGAAGGAATCTGATTTACATCTTGCGGTTAATAATGTTTTCCGAATTGCTTAGCCCAAAACAATCCCAGTACTGTTTTATCTTTATTGCATCTTAAAATAATCTCGTTAACTTTACCGACATTTTAATGATGATGATGGTGATGTTCATGAGTATCACCATCCGATGAATGATGTTGTGAATGATCAACATGTATTTCGTTATAAAACATCCATAAAGAAGTACCCATTAATAAACTAAATGTACTGATTTTCCATATTGGCGTATGACGAATACGTTGGACATGTTGTGATAACTGTGTAATCAATAAGAACACCCAAGTCGTTCCTAGTCCAAAAGCCAACATCCCGGCCACTTTTTCAAAAAGATCACTTCCCGATGTTGCAGCGATTAAAATAGCACTGTAAACCAAGCCACAGGGTAAGAAGCCCCAGAAATAACCACAAATCAAACTGGCTTTTACCGTTTTAGGGGGTAGATGTTCTCGAAAAGTCGGTTGCACCCAGCGCCACAGTGGTTTGCCTACACGTTCAATCCAAGGAATAAAACTCCACCAACCAACAACGTAAAAGGCAACAAAAATCAATAAAAATGCTGCAAAATAGCGAAAAATATGCAAATAGGCTTGGACGGCTTTAAAAGATTCAAGACTGTTAACGAGTGCTGCTACGACAAAGCCTAAACTCACATAAGCCAAAATACGTCCAAGATGAATACATAAAACATGTAGCCAATTGGTTTTTTCTGAGCTCGATGAGGAAGAAAAAGCGAGAGCGACCGGACTGCACATTCCCATACAGTGACCTGTGCCTAAAAACCCCATAATAAACAAAGCAATGATCGTTTCCACAAGCTTAGGACTCTTCTGTTTCTGAAGCAGAATTTTTGTCTTTCACCGATTTTTTTTCCATTAAAATGGAACGTCCTTGTGATTCTAAATCATTGAACTGTCCATGATTAACAGCCCAAATAAAAACCACCACGGCAACAATCAAAATTAATACAGTTAGGGGAATTAAAAGATAAATAGCTGACATGGACTCACCGAGGTTTAAGCTGGCGCAAGAGTTGTCTTGGCAATCGTTTTTTGGTTATTACGCCCTATGGTTAATGCGTTTATTAACACCACCATCGAGCTCAAAGACATCCCTAATGCTGCCAAATAGGGCGGAACAATTCCGGCAACGGCTAAAGGTACCATCGTCAGATTATAACCCACAGCCCAAAATATATTTTGTCGTATTTTAGCAAAACAATGACTCGCCAATGAAAAGCTCTGTAAGAATTGCTGAAGATTTTGACCACTAAAAATGGCATCAGCCGCCGCTTTTGATAGACCGCTCCCTTCGTTCATGGCAATTGAAACGTCTGCCATAGACAAAACAGGTGCATCATTTAAACCATCACCAATCATCAAAACCTTGCGTTGTTGTTTTTGCAAGTCTTTAATGTAGTTCACTTTATCTTGAGGTGACTGACTGGCTTGATATTGCTCGACAGGTATCCAATGGCGTAACTCTTCATTAGGTTCACTATCGCCCGTCAGTACGTGAACTTTTTTACCCATTGCTTGTAACTTATCAATGGAAATTTTTACTTGTGGCCTCAAGGCATCTTTAAGTTCAAAAGTGGCAATGATTTCAGATTCTGTCGCGAGATTAACACGTTTGAGGGCTTTATCCTCCTGAGTATGGTCATAAAGTTCATCCTGGCGTAAAGTTGACCGAATATAATTCGCGCTACCGATAAAATACCGTTGACCTTGATAAACGCCTTCAATACCCGCGTTGTGTGTTGTGTCAACATCTTCCGCTTGACTCTGACAGTTAATCGTATGAAAAGGTTGTGCCAGAGGATGGTCAGAATGCTTCTCTAACGCTGCAGCAATTTCTAACACCTGGGTTTCGTTATAAGACTCGTTCAAACACGCCACTTCGGCAATACGAAATTCACCCGTGGTCAAGGTGCCTGTCTTATCAAAAATCACATCGTCAATAGCATTCAGCGCTTCCATCACATGAGGTTTACGCATAATCAGCCCATAACGCGTCATCATACCTGTGGCCACTGTCATAGCAGTTGGTGCTGCTAGCGATAAAGCACAGGGGCAAGTGACCACTAAAACCGCAACCACAGTAGGTATAACATGAGAGGGATCGATAAAATACCACACCAATGAAATAACAACGGCTAAGAAAAGCTCTAAAAAAATAAACCGCTTGGCCACATTTTCAATGATTTTCATAAAGCGTGGCTTCTGGGCTACGGCCGCATCCTTCAAAGACAAAAGGCGTTGATAGTAATTGTCTTGATAGGCTTTTTCGGAACGAATTTGTAAGGTCTCACCTAAGTTTACTGAACCTGCGATGACCTTATCAAATGGCTTGACTGCGATTGGCATGGACTCACCAGTCATAATGGCAGCGCTAATCGATGATTCACCTTTAAGAATCGAGCCGTCTACTGGAATGATATCGCCTTTGCGCACCAATACCACTTCATCAATCCCCACATCGCTTAAAGGTATCGACATCCACTGCTGATCTCGCTCTACTAAACACGTTTGTGGCAAGTGCTCTTTTTTGACGTTCATGCTTTCAGACACTTTTAAACGTGCATTCAACTCACAATATTTTCCTATAAGTAAGAAGAATAAAAACATCGTCACAGAGTCAAAGTAAACGTCTCCAGTATGAAACGCTAAAGCATGTAAGCTTCCTAAATAAGCAATGATTAATGCAATAGCAACGGGCAAATCCATGGTGACTTGACCGTGTCTAATTTTAGAAAAAGCGTTATGAAATATCGGCCACCCACTATAAATGACAATAGGTGTAGCAACGAAAAAGCTCATCCAGCGGATAAAGGTTAAATGTTGATCCGTCCATTGATCCGCGTAACCTAAGTACAAAGCAACGGCATACATCATGACTTGCATCATGCCAAGACCTGCAATACCTAAACGTTTTAACAAATCTCGTCGTTCATGCTGCTGCTGATGAATGATAGTGTCAGTTTCGTAAGGAACAACGGCATAACCCAGTTTTTCAATGTGCTCAACTATTTCGGATAAGGCTGCTCTTTCAGAGTCCCATCGAATTTTAACTTGGCGATTTACAGTATTCGCTGTGAGCTCAAGAACTCCTGGTTTATCACGCACGAAATTTTCAATGAGCCAAGCACAAGCGCTACACTTCATAGATTCGACATACAGGTCGACATTTTTTAGCGTGCCATTACCGGTTACATAGTGCTGCTGGAAAGATTCGGTGTCGAAAGAAGCCAGCTGCTCTTTCGATATCGCTTGTGGAATAGCGGGGACCGTTTCACGAAAACGATAATAATCATCCAACCCCTGACCATGCACTAATAAAAAGACAGCTTTACAACCTTCGCAGCACATAGCGCGCTCGGTATCGTCTTGGCTAACAGTAATATGAACATGGGGCGGTACGGGTAACCCGCAATGATAACATGCTTTCTCTTTACCCATAGGATTTATTATCGCATCTCGATTTGCGAAACAGCATTAATTTGCCATGTTTCAGCCATTTCCCAGGTGTGTTCTTCATCATGAACCGTTACATACCACTTGCCTTCAATGGTTTCGGGCAATGTCACTGCATAATTTCCTTTATCACGTTTAAAAGCCACCGAGAAATCCTTAGCCTTTAACGTGGGATGTCGAAACTCTACAATGGCATTTTGTGCTGATGATTTTTCAAATACATTTTGTGCAATTTTAAGTTGATTCCCTTCGAGCGACAAATTAACTTCTAAACCCAAGTGACGAGCCCTGTCTAATTTTTCAGTTCGCTCATTGATTGCCATTCCTTCTTTATAATAATTGCCGACAACTAAACTATCGGTAGTATTAACGGCATTAAAAACGATAATCATGCTGGAAACGACAGAAGCTAGAGGTATCGCTAAACAAATATAAAACCAAAGATTATCTTTTGAAGGATTGTCTTCTTGCATAATTACTCTACCTCTATAAATTGTCAAACGCTATGGCAATTAAACATTATACGTTGGTTCGTTGATTTAACGATTAAAAAACATTTCTACAGGTGCCATAAATCGTGACACAACGGTTTTTGAAATCGAGTTATCATCGGTGGATGTCAGAACAAAAGAAATATCTTGATTTGGTGATTTAAGCTCATTTTTATCGCTGATCACCCTTACTGGTAATTGCGCCATTTTTCCAGAATCTATCGTAATCGCTTTTTCATCCAGTTCAATTCGCGCACCATTAATACCTTCCACGGTGATTTTATATTGATGTGTGACACGATCTAAATTCATCACTTTCAAGATGTACAGATTTTCTATCTGGTTGTCAGCAACTTCACTGTACAATTGTTTACGATCACGAATCACATCCAGATCCACGGGCACACGAGAGGCGACACCAATACTGATTCCAACTAACAGCAGAATCAAAATAGTCGTGTAGATTAATACGCGTGGACGTAACACATGGGTTTTATTACCCGTCATTTCATGTTCGGTTGCGTATTTTACGAGACCTCTCGGATAACCAATTTTATCCATAACTTCATCACAGGCGTCAATACAGGCTGAACACGCAATACAGGCATATTGTAGTCCATCGCGAATATCAATCCCCGTTGGACAAACGTGTACACATTGCTTACAGTCAATACAATCACCTAACTGTGTTTTGTCTTGAGTCTGTTCATCATCCACTTGTGTAATAGGTATAGCTGCATCTTTATATAAAACGCTAGGGGCTTCAGAAACCTTGCGCTTACCTCTGGGCTCTCCGCGTGCTTCATCGTAGGTTACGATGAGCGTATCCTTGTCAAACATAACACTTTGAAAGCGTGCGTAAGGGCACATGTAGATACAGATCTGCTCGCGCAATTTACCCGCATTGATATAAGTCGCTGCACTATAAAAAAGTATCCAAAAAAGTTCCCAGTTACCTAAAGTATTTTCCACAACAGACGTGGTGAGTTCTTGTATCGGGCTAAAATAGCCCACAAAGGTGAAGCCTGTGAATAATGCAAATACAATCCAAACACTGTGCTTAGCGGATTTCACTCGCAATTTATGCAAGCTCCATGGTGCTTTAGCAAGTTTCATTTGCTCATTGCGAGAACCCTCGATACGTCTCTCAATCCAGATGAAGATTTCTGTCCAAACGGTTTGGGGACAAGCATACCCGCACCACAAACGACCACCAACGGCAGTAAAAAGAAATAATGCAAGAACCAGAGCAATAAGTATCAAGGCGAAAAAAATCAGATCTTGCGGCCAGAAAGTGAGTCCAAGAATATGGAATTGACGATTTTGGATATCAAATAAAACGGCTTGGCGGTCATCCCAAGTGAACCAAGGAATAAAGTAATAGATAGCGAGTAGCGACCAAACGGCCAAAGCTCGCAGAGTATTAAAGCGACCTTTTATGGCTTTGGGGTAGATCTTTTCAGCCGTTTCGTAAAGACTTCTACCGCGCTTACTTTTTTTATTTCCCGATAAAAAACTGAGCATGGGCCTACTCCACCGTTACATACAATGGTTAATAACAACAATAATGAAAGAGACAAGCCTATTTGACTTAAAGCCTAGCACCTCTTAACAGAAGGCTTTAAGTCGGAGTGGAAAGTGATTTTATTTGTCTTGCTGTTTCTGGCTCAAACTATAAACATAAGCTGAAACGATATGGACCTTTTCTTTGCCCAACAACTCCGAAAATGCAGGCATTTGCCCCGCACGACCTTTAATGATCGTTTCTGCGACATCTTGGTAACTACCACCATACTGCCAGATATTATCTGTTAGATTCGGAGCGCCTAAAGCCATGTTGCCTTTGGCATCGGTTCCGTGGCAAGCAGCGCAAAAAGTCGTGAATTTCTTCTCACCACGTTCGGCAAGAATTTTACTCACCTTACGACCACTTAATCCCAAAACATAGTTAGTTACCTCTTCCACACCTTCTTCTTTGAGACTATCAATCCAAGCCGGCATCGCAGCTATGCGTCCATCCATGATAGTAGTCACAATAGTGTCTGGATCGCCACCAAATAACCAGTCGTGGTCCCGTAAGTTGGGAAAACCTTTCAAGCCACCGCCGTCTGTACCATGACATTGTGAACAATGATTACCAAATAGTCTTTGGCCCATAGCCACCGCTTCGGGTTTTTTTATCAACTCTTTGATAGGTGTATTAAAATGCTGCGCAAATATAGGCGCATATTTTTTATCTGCAGCTTCCACTTCTGCTTCTAACTGTTTAGCAGCACTCCAATCAAAGACGCCTTTGTACGCACCAAGACCTGGGAAAAAAGTCAAATAGCCGATACCGAAAGCGATAGTTGCGTAAAAAAGATATAACCACCAAGTCGGTAGCGGGTTATCGTATTCCTCAATACCATCATAAACATGACTTTTTTTGATGTTTTCTTCTTTTTCATTAGGCGCATTGCGCGTGAAATACAGTAGCCAACCAATGGCTAATAAGGTACCGATGACTATAACGCATATATAAATGCTGAGACCGCTACTCATCGACTGCGTCCCCCTTTTTCTGTTTCTCGTCAAAAATCATGTTAGCTGCATCTTGATAATAGCTTTTACGTTTTTTACTGAACACCCGGATAATTAACAGGATGAACAGTACGAAAAGTGCGAGTGTGAGCCAACTTCGCAGGATACTCATATCCATAAACATCATGCCTTTCGTTATTTTCTATCTAAACCAAGACTTTGTAAGTAAGCGATTAAGGCTTCCATTTCTGTTTTACCTTTTACAGCTTCAGCCGCACCCGCAATGTCTTCTTCCGTGTAAGGTACACCAAGCTGTTGCATTACTTGCAATTTACTTGCTGTGTATTGACCATCGAGTTGATTTTCAGCGAGCCACGGAAAACCAGGCATATTGGACTCAGGTACCACATCACGAGGATTAATTAAATGTACATAATGCCACTCATCACTGTAACGACCACCAACACGCGCTAGATCTGGGCCTGTGCGCTTAGAACCCCATAAGAAAGGGTGCTCATAAACATCTTCGCCAGCCACATTGTAAGGGCCATAACGTTCTGTTTCCGCTCGGAAAGGACGAACCATTTGTGTATGGCAGGTATGGCAACCTTCTCGAATATACACATCACGCCCCTCCAATTGGAGAGCCGTATAGGGCTGAAGCGTTTTAATCGGCTCTGTCGTATCCTTCAAGAAAAACAAAGGCACAATTTCGGCAAGCCCGCCCAAACTAATAACAATAACAATCAATAAACTCATTAAGCCCAGATGGGATTCAACTTTATCGTGAGACATCCTCTAAACTCCTTACGCCGTAGTTGGCACTGCTTCTGATGAAGCTGCTTTGGCAGGCACTATCGTTCGGTAAACGTTATATGCCATCACTAACATCCCAAGCCAGAATAATAAACCACCAATGAAACGGATGAGATAGAAGGGATAAATAGCATCCAGAGCTTCAACAAATGTGTGAGTGAGAGTGCCATCTTCGTTGACCTGCCTCCACATTAGACCTTGGGTAAGTCCTGCAGATACCATGGAAATAATGTAAAGGGCGACACCAATGGTAGACATCCAGAAATGCGTATAAATTAAGGAGATACTGTACATTCTTTCCTTATTCCATAGCCATGGAATGGAGGCATAGATTGCACCAATAGATATCATTGCTACCCAACCTAGAGCACCCGCATGTACATGACCTATAGTCCACTCGGTATTATGGGACAAAGCGTTGACCGTTTTAATAGACATCATTGGGCCTTCAAATGTTGACCACCCATAGAATGCCAATGAAAGAATTAAAAATCGTAAAGTAGGATCTGTACGTAGCTTATCCCAAGCGCCCGCGAGCGTCATCCAACCGTTAATCATACCACCCCAAGACGGCGCTAGTAGAATCAATGAGAACACCATGCCCAATGATTGCGTCCAATCTGGAAGCGAAGAGTAATGAAGGTGATGCGGTCCAGCCCAAATGTAAATAGCAATGAGTGCCCAGAAATGCACGATGGATAGACGATAAGAATAAATGGGTCTTTCAGCCTGTTTAGGAACATAATAGTACATAATGGCAAGGAAACCCGCCGTTAAGAAAAACCCCACAGCATTATGCCCATACCACCACTGTATCATGGCATCGACAGCACCAGCGTAAACAGAGTATGACTTACCCCAATAAACAGGGAGTGCAGCACTGTTGACAACGTGAAGAACGGCAACCGTGATAATGAACGCACCATAAAACCAATTAGCTACATAAATGTGCGAGGTTTTACGTTTCATGATTGTGCCGAAAAATAACATCGCGTAAGCCACCCAAACGACAGTAATCAATATATCTATTGGCCACTCAAGTTCTGCATACTCTTTCGCCGAAGTGTATCCGAGAGGCAAACTGATTACCGCAGCAAGAATAACAAGTTGCCACCCCCAAAAGACAAAGCTGGCGAGCTTATCGCTAATCAATGGGGCTTGGCAGGTTCTTTGGACCACATACAATGAGGTGGCCATAAGCACACAACCGCCAAAAGCGAAAATGACTGCATTGGTATGAAGTGGTCGCAAACGACCATAACTTAACCATGCAATATCAAAGTTTAATGCTGGCCAATAGAGTTGGGCGGCGATCCAAACGCCAACACCCATGCCAACAATACCCCACACAATAGCCATGATAGTGAATTGCTTAACCACTGTGTAGTTATAGGGTTCTTGCAGTTTTTCCATATTTCAATGCTCTGTCTTTTTAAAAAAATGGACGAGATGTTAAAGGTATGAATGATGTCAGGAGCAGTCGATGTAAAGCTTGATCTTGATCAAGTTGATTTCTATTTGCTACGTATTCACACATACTCTTCGAAATCTATCTATACAGCGTTCTTAGTAAACCTTACGAAGATTTCGCTGATAAGTTCAACCACAATTTTTTGGAGGGTTCAAACACGAGTAGAACGATTTCGGTCGTTTGGTACAGGGTAATAATAGTACAACTGAGATTGTGTCACCTTCGAAAGATATAGCGTTTTGAAAACTCACGCTATTCGCAACCAAAATCCAGTTGTAACTGGTCCAAACAATGGTTTAACGCTGCAGGATAATACACTAGCTCGACTTGAGTGTCGATTTTTTCATAGAAGCATTTTTATCGACAAGACCCTTGGCGTTCAATTGACATTCAACGACCGAGTGACTTTCAGAAGTTTTTGTAGAAACAACAATTTTTAAACTTACCGATGAGTTCATGTAGGAAGCCACAACCTGGCTGAGTTGTGGCAGAATATTTTTTTTTATGGCTAAGCCATGACAGTCTTGAGTCAGCAAAGTGAGTGATGGTCGAGATTGTCCACAGGCGACGATTAGCGTTACTCCAAGAATAACAGTGAAAAGTTTATGGACAAAACGGACATTATAACTCGGTATCTTTTTTAAAGATAAAAAATGAATGAAATTGTTTCGCATTCTCAAGTCAACCAGTCGAATAATTTTTGTTTAGGCAGCGTGAATACCTGAGTGTTTTAGTAAAGCATCAACTTGTGGCTCTCTGCCCATAAAGGCTTTAAATAAAGCTAAAGGTTCTTCGGAACCCCCTTTTTCTAAAATGGTTTGCTTGAAGCTCAAGCCCACAGTAGGTTCTAAAATACCCTCTTTTTCAAAACGAGAAAAGGCATCTGCCGATAACACTTCAGCCCATTTGTAAGAATAATAACCTGCTGCATAACCTCCACCAAAAATATGGCTAAAACCATGCTGAAAACGATTAAAACTGGGTGGAATTAATACTGCCACTTGTTCTCGAACCTGATTTAACAAAGATTGTACCGTGTTATCTTGATAAACTTCTTGGTAATTATGCAACTTTATGTCAAAGAGTCCAAACTCGATTTGCCTGACCATCGCCATGGCTGACTGAAAGTTTTTAGCATCGAGAAGCTTTTGCAACTTTTCCTTAGGTAAGCTTTCGCCGGTATCTTTATGTCCCGCAATGAGTGATAGTGATGTTTCTTGCCAACAAAAGTTTTCAAAAAATTGAGAAGGCAGTTCGACAGCATCCCAAGGTACGCCATTAATGCCACTGGCTTGTAAGTAATTCACTTTAGTGAGTAGATGATGGAGACCGTGTCCAAATTCATGAAACAAAGTGACCACTTCATCGTGAGTTAACAACGCGGGAGCATCTCCAATGGGGGCAATAAAATTACAAACCAGACAAGCTATCGGTTTTTGCAAATGGCCATTACTTTTTTGATGGCGTCCTTGTAGATCATCCATCCAGGCACCCCCTCTTTTATGGGGCCTTGCATATAAATCTAAGTAGACACCACCAATAACTTCACCATCGCCATTGACCACATCGAAAAATTCTGCATCTTTATGCCAAAGCTCGACATCATCACGCTGACGAAAGCTCACATCAAACAAGGTTGAAGTGATAGCAAACAAACCTTTTAGTACGCGGTTCACTGGGAAATAGACACGCAATTCCTCTTGTGAAATTTGATAGCGCTCCTGTTTTAATTTTTCGCTGTAATAAGCGACATCCCAGGGAGCCAGCTTGTCTAAACCGTCTTTCTTGCGCGCAAAATCAGCCAATTCTTTCACTTCATTTTTAGCTTGTTGCAAGGATTTATCGGCTAAGTCCTCAAGAAAACTCACCACTTCTTGTGGTGAGTTTGCCATTTTGGTTTCCAGAGAGTAATCTGCGTAAGTGTTAAAGTTGAGCAGTTGCGCTAGGTCTTGTTTTAAACGCAGTAATTCGTCAATCAATTGTGAGTTATCATATTGGCCTGCATGTGGACCTTGATCTGACGCCCGTGTTGAAAAAGCGGTGTACACAGTTTCTCGCAATTGGCGGTCATTGGCGTAAGTGATCACCGCGGAATAACTTGGATATTCCAAAGTAATCACGTAACCACTGAGTTTTTTTTGATGGGCCGTTTGTTGTGCACTTTGTAAGGCTAAATCGGGCAACCCCTCCAATGCTTTGGCATCGTCAAATTGTTGGTGCCAAGCCATAGTGGCATCAAGCAGGTTCTGCTCAAATTTCGAAGAAACTTCTGATAGTTTTCTGCGTATTTCTCCATAACGCTTTTTCTTGTCGTCCGCCAAGTCGACACCCGCCAAGCGAAAATCCCGCAAGTTATCTTCAAGCACTTTTCGTTGGGCATCATCAAGCTTATTAAAACCTTCAGAGTTAGCTAGTGCTTGATATCGTTGAAATAATGCTTGATGTTGAGAAACAAAAGTACTGTAATCGGAAAGAATCGGTAAACACTGGTCATAAGCTTCTCTGAGCGCATCCGAGTTCATGACATTATTTAAATGGCTGATAGGTCCCCATGCGCGACTCAACCGATTATCTAATTCATCGAGCTGCGCCACAAGATTTTCCCAAGTGGGCGGGGTTTCATCCTCTACTAATTGTCCTATCGCTGCTTTATTTTCACTAATTACGGCTTCGATAGCAGGGAACATATGCTCTGTTTTGATAGCCAAAAAAGGAGGACGTTGAAAATCAGATAGCAAAGGATTATGAGTCATTGTTTTGTCCGTTTAAAATTGAATGTATCAGCTCTATTATAGTTATCTTAAACTACATATAACACCCAACTATTCAACAGCGAGATGAATGATGAGCGAAAATTTTGATTATGACTTTATATCCATTGGTGCAGGCAGTGGAGGAATCGCGTCAGCGGCGAGAGCAGCGAGTTATGGCGCCAAAGCCGCTGTGATTGAATCGGGTGTGATTGGTGGAACCTGTGTGAATGTTGGCTGTGTACCTAAAAAAATTATGTGGTTTGCCAGCCAAGTTGCAGATGCGATCAAAATGGCGCCAGACTATGGTTTTGATTTATCGGTTAATACGCACGACTGGCAACAACTTAAAAAAATTCGTGAAAACTATATACAGAATATTCATAAGTTTTACACAGGTTATTTTGAGCGCTTGAAGGTGTCCTATATCGAAGGACAAGCCAGTT
The DNA here is from genome assembly GCA_039187085.1 of Pseudomonadota bacterium. GTDB lineage: Bacteria > Pseudomonadota > Gammaproteobacteria > Enterobacterales > JBCCZV01 > JBCCZV01. The sequence goes on along the minus strand of JBCCZV010000013.1, from coordinate 32,378 downwards.
TCATCGATAGACATACCTTAGACTTAGGCAATGGAAATACAGTAACAGGGCGTTACATCAATATCGCTGTGGGCGGCAAACCTGACTATCCTGATATTCCAGGAAGTGAATTCATGATTGATTCTGACAACTTTTTTGCTTTAGAAGAGAAACCACACAAAATTGCGATTGTTGGTGCAGGTTACATCGCCGTAGAGCTAGCTGGTGTACTTCGAGGGCTTGGTGCCGACGTCGCTTTGTTTATAAGAAATGAAAGACTTTTACGCGCTTTTGATGCCCCCATTGTCGATGAACTGGTCAACTATATGCAAAAAGAGGGCATTCAAATCGAAGCACAGTGTATTCCCACTGCTTGTGAGCAAAATGGCGAACAGTACCGCCTTAAGTTTGCTGATGAACGTGAGTTTGGTGATTTCGACTGCGTTATTAGTGCTGTTGGTCGTTCACCCAATACAGAAAACTTAGCAACACAAAAAGCTGGAATCATTATGGATAAATCGGGTTTTATTCCAACAGATGACTACCAGAACACCAATATCGACAATATTTTTGCTGTGGGTGATGTCACAGGAAGAGCACCCTTAACACCTGTTGCTGTGGCAGCTGGTAGAAAACTTTCCGATCGTTTATTTGATGGTCAAACTGAAGCGAAAATTTCTTATGAGCAAATTCCAACAGTTATTTTTTCGCATCCAGCTATTGGTACCTGCGGCCTTTCTGAAACGGAAGCTCAAGAGAAGTACGGGAAAGAAGCAATAAAAGTCTACCAAAGCCGTTTTACTCCCATGTTCTCTTCGGTCACTCAGCACAAACAACCGACTTTAATGCGCATGATTTGCGCTGGTCCAGAAGAAACCATTGTCGGTTTACATGTACTGGGATTGGGTGCCGATGAAATGCTGCAAGGCTTTGGCGTAGCCATTAAAATGGGTGCGACCAAAAAAGATTTTGATGCCACTATTGCCATTCACCCTACCAGCGCTGAAGAGTTTGTCACTATGCGTTAGTAGCCTTTTATTCACTGGCTCTCGTTTAGATGGATTTAAGCATCAAGCTGAGCATAAAAAGAATAAGCGATTTACAAATCGCTTTTCTAAAATCTAGAATGTAAAGTTTGAACGACTACAACCTATAACAAGTGCAGGGTGAATTGTTTTTTTATGCATGAATTTAATAGTATTGATTGCGTTTCGCGACATATTCGTCGGGCAGATAGAGCTATAGCTCAATATTATAATAGCTATCTCAAATCTGTAGGCTTAAAAATAACTCAGTATACTATACTGTCTTTTCTAAATAATACAGGCACATCGACCGCTTCTGATTTACAAATATTTTTGTCTGCAGATCAAACGACTGTTTCCAGAGCTCTTAAACCTTTAATCAGAGATGCAATCGTTTTATCAAGCGAAGGCGCCGATAAAAGACAAAAACTCTTGTCTTTAACTAAAGGAGGAAAAACTTTGTATCGGGAAGCTTTTCCTCAATGGAAAAAGGCCCAAGATGAACTCACACAAATTCTTGGCAAGGATGGCCATCAATCACTGATGAAAATGACCGACTTAGTGGTATCAAATCTTGAGAAAATTAAGTAATTGCAATACTCCATTGACAAAGCACCCAGCTATTATCTTTTTCTATCTTTTTCAACAAGACTCTCACTGATTAACACGCTACTTATACTGACCTACCACTGATAGCACTAACACCCAGCCAAAGAAAAGTGTTTAATTTTCTGTGGTTTAGCTAATACGTAATAGTCGTTGTTGGTAATACTATACAATTTTTAAACACTTTTTCTTTACATACATGCATATGCATGTATAATGTATTGGTATCAAATATTTTGAGGTAATTTATTTTGGACACGACCAGAAACCGGTGTGTAAATCTCTCTATAAAAAAGTTAGATCGCTTAACAACATCACATTACAACAAATATCTTAAACCGCTAGGAATACGAATCACCCAATTCTCAGTGCTTTCGTTTATCCATGAAAAACAAATGGCCGCATCTACAGATATTGAAGAGCTACTTAATCTTGATCAAACAACAGTTTCCAGAGCGATAAAAAATCTAAAATGCAATGACTTGGTTTCAACAAATGATAAGAATTCAAACAAAATTACTTACTATAAACTGTCTGCTAAAGGTGAAAAAATTTATAGAAAAGCATTTTCGCTCTGGGTAGAAGCACAACAAGCCTTGACAGATAAAATTGGAATGGATACGAAAGAGGATATTCTAAAAGTGGCGGATAAAACGATTCGCAACTTGGCTGAATAGACAATAAATTTTTTTTCGACTCAATACATGCATATGCATTCAATAGACAAGGACTACAAAATGAACCTAATCGGCAAAAGAAGTTTGATATTTAGTTTTATTGTTTTTGGACTTGGGCTGTATTTAATGGCTGTGCTAAGTGGTGTATTTTCAAAGCACTCAATGGTAGGCAATGTTGAAACCCGCCTGACCGTCAACACTATGAAGTTAGAACTTCAAGAAAAATACATCACAAACCGTTCATTTGTTGGTCGAGTAGAAGCCAAGCGAGAAGTGGGAGCCGCCTTCGAAATTGATGGGAAAGTCACCCGTATTCTTATTGAAGAAGGCGCTTTCGTAGAAAAAGGACAAACTTTAGCGACTTTGGATATCGATATTCTTCAGTCCAAACGTGACGAGCTGGTTGCTACCAGAGATCAAGCAGAATCTGATATGTCATTAGCTTTGATCACTCTCAATAGAATAACAGAAGCACACTCTCTAAATGCAACCTCCGATCAACAACTAGATAATGCTGAAAAAGCTTATGACGCTAAACAAGCCGTCTTTAACCATGTCGTTTCATCCATCCGTTCTATCGATGTTCAGATAGACAAGTCGACTCTTACAGCCCCTTTCAGTGGTGTTGTGAGTCACAGGTTTTTTGATACCGGTCAGATTTTACAAGCAGGTTCTGCGGTATTCAATATCATCGATCTCGATTCGCCAGAAGCTCGATTCTCAATTTCCAACGAGATTTTGGGTGCCATTGATCATGCTGAACTCTATACAATCTTAATTAAAAATGATGCGATACCTGCGACAGTCAAATCGATCTTACCAACAAGAGAAGCTAATACTCGCGCTGTCGATGTCATATTTGCGTTAGAAACATCACTTGATACGATTCGAAGGGGGGATCTGGCTAAGATTACATTCTCCATTCCAAACTATTTATCAAATTTTAAAATACCCTTATCTGCCATTACCGAGGGAAATAGGGGAAGTTGGACAACTTTTATAGCAAAGCCCTCCACAAAAAGTAACTGGAAAGTCACACCACAACCAATCACCATTCTTCATCAAACTCAAGACTTCGCCTACGTTACAGGAACATTATCACATGGCGATCTTCTCATCGCTAATGGAATTCATCGTCTTGTTCCTGAACTCGACGTTATCGCACGAATGTTCACAGCCAAGCCCAGTGAGGAATTGTAATGAATATTGCAACCTTATTTTTCAACAACAAGCACCTTTTGATTTTTACAATTGTAGCCCTATTATTCACCGGTATTTTGTCAATATATTCTTTACCGAGACTTGAAGATCCGAGGATAACAAATCGTGATCCCATTATTATTACGGCTTTTCCAGGAGCTACAGCGCAAAGAGTTGAAACACTGGTTACTGAACCCATCGAGCAAGCACTACAAGAGATCGATTCAGTAAAAACCATTGAGTCGGTGTCTTCGTCTGGAATATCTACCATCTCCATTGAATTGCAGCCTGAAGTTACAAACGCCCAAAATAAAGAAGTATTCTCAGAAATAAGAGATAAAGTCACGGAAGCGTCTACTTCTTTTCCAAAGGGTGTATTGACTTCGACCATCGATGATAAAAGAGATCCCGCCGCTTATACCCATATTACGGCAATATCATGGGAACATACTTCCCCAATCAATCTCACTCTCCTCAATCGTTTTGCAGAGGAATTAGCGAGCCGCATCAGGGCCACTGAAGGAACGACTTTGGTTCGTCTATATGGAGAAATTTCTGAAGAGATATTAGCTACCGTTGAACCCAATAAGCTATCCGAAATTGGATTAACCATCAGTGATGTTACACATGCTCTTAAAAACGCAGACATTAAAAGTCCAGCTGGAAGCCTTAGAGGAAATACCAATGATATCAATATTGAATTATCTGGCCAATTCGAACAGCTAGAACGGATACGACAAACACCATTACTAGAAGTTAATGGTAAAGGCATTGTGCAACTGGGTGATCTTGCACACCTTGAAAGAAAATTTGTGGACCCGGTTAGCGAAATTGCCACCGTCAACGGAAAAAGAGTAATTTTCGTGGCAAGTAGGATGGGTTCTGATCACAGAATCGATCAGTGGAGCCAACAAGTTAATCAGATTATCAATGATTATCAGCGCGAACTCGGGGACAATATTGAACTTAAAGTCCTCTTCGAACAAGGTAAATATACCGTAGCACAACTCAGCAATTTAGTATCAAATCTGATCGCTGGTGCCATCGTTGTCATCGCGGTTGTCTTGATAATGATGGGTTGGCGATTGGCCTTAATTGTCGGCTGTGCATTACCCCTTGTTTCATGCATTGTGCTGTTCTCAATGCATGTCAATGGTGGAGCCATTCATCAAATGTCTATTTACGGTATGATCATCGCGCTTGGGTTATTGATAGATAATGCCATTGTAATGGCTGATGAAGTTACAAAAAACAAAAGCAGCGGACTCTCATCATCAATATCAGTAAAAAAAGCCGTTACCCATTTGTTCTGGCCACTTTTAGCATCGACTTTGACTACCATTCTGGCTTTTATGCCAATTGTTTTATTGGAAGGCAGCGTTGGTGATTTTGTGAGTTCAATAGGTAGTACGGTTATTGTCTCTTTGATTGCTTCTTTTGTCATTGCGATGACAATAATCAGTGCGCTTGCAGGTCTTTTTGCAAAACCTACGAATAATACATCTGATGTTTGGTGGCAAACCGGTATTCGTTCAACATGGCTCAGTAAGAAAATCAAAAGGCTTTATGAAAACCTCTTAAATAGTCCGATTAAAGCCATCTTAATCGCTATTTTTTTACCAATATCAGGGTTTATCGTCGCGACACAACTGGGTAATCAGTTTTTTCCACCTGTTGATCGCGACATGATTGAAATTAAACTATGGTTGCCTAACAACACCAATATCAATCATACCTATCAGAAAACCAGAGAATTAGACGTTCTCATCAAGCAACAACAAGATGTCGAATTAGTGAGTTGGTTAATCGGCGGTAGTTTTCCAACCGTGTATTACAACGCTGTTATGCATAAAGATGCATCTTCTTATTATGCGCATGCTATCGTTAAATATACCCATAGCTTAACAGCAAAGAACTCGATTAAATCACTACAACATTTACTCAACGACTCATTTCCTGAATCCCAAGTCTTGGTAAGACAATTTGCTCAAGGCCCTCCGATTTTTGAAGACATTGAATATCGCATTTTTGGACCGAGTGTGGAAAAACTTAAAGAGATTGGTCAAGAGTTTCAATTAGCCCTTCAAAACCATCCACAAGTCATTTTGACACAAGCTTCCATTCCAAGAGAAGAGCCGAAATTATTATTTGAAGCTAATGAAGATGAGGCACAATTAGCAGGACTCTCATTGCTTGATATATCAATGCAAATGCAGGCTAATTTAGAAGGTCTGATAGGTGGCATGGTTTTGGAAGATCTTGAACAATTACCGGTACGTGTACGCTTGTCAAACACCGAACGCTACAACTTTGACTACATACAGGATATGCAACTCGTTTCGCGAAACTCTGATGAATGGGTGCCGCTATCAACTCTGGGTGAGTTTATCTTAATACCTGAGTTATCTAGCATTACTCATTACAATGCATTAAGAGTTAATAGAGTCAGGGCTTTTGTTGAAAATGGCGCTCTTCCAATAGATATCGCTAAATCGGTTTTGCATGAGATGACCTTAAATGGTTTTGAGATTCCGAGTGGTTATCGCGTTGAATTTGGGGGAGCGCTAGAGCAAGACAAAATAGCGGTTGGCAATATTCTTGAGCATATGCCAATTCTGTTATTTTTCATTGTCGGCACATTAATCATTTTGTTTAGCAGTCTATCGGTTTCTTTGTTATTAGGTCTCGTTGCCGTATTTTCATTAGGGCTTGGGTTTCTTTCAACTTGGGCTATGGGTTTTCCGATTAGCTTTAACACCATCCTTGGTACGTTAGGTTTATTGGGATTGGCTTTTAACAACAGCATCATTGTGCTTGCTGCCATATATGCAAACCCATTAGCCAAAAGCGGGGAAATTAATGCACTTGTTGAAGCAACCATCAGTACCAGTAGGCATATTCTTTCTACCACTTTAACAACTATCGGTGGGTTTTTGCCAATTCTATTATTTGTGGGTGGGGACTTTTGGCCATCTCTATCAATAGTTTTAGCAGGTGGTGTCGCAGGGTCAATGATCCTTGCATTACTTTTTGTACCAGCTGCTTACCTAATGCTTTTCAATACTCAAGCAATATCTACTGATCAACCCAAACTTTCAAATACCTATTAGGCGGTCGCTATGAAATTATTCGGTATATTTTTTTACATAAGTCTTTTAACCAGCTGTGCAGTAGGTCCAAACTACCAAGCACCTTCTCCAAAGGTACCTGATTCATTCACAGCCATAGAGAACAATAAAAAATCATCTATCCAATTGGATAATTTTGGGAAAATTCAGGAAGCTTGGTGGGTAGAATTCGGTGATCCCACATTAACCAAGTTAATCCATACAGCAATACATCAAAATATGGATATCAACATGGCAATTCAGCGTGTTCTTGAAGCAAGAGCCAGCTTGCAACAGGTGAACTCAACATTCTTTCCTCACATTGGAACACATGCGTCAGCTCATAGAGCCAGTGTATCAAAAAACTCCAGTTCGCCCTTAGTGCCTCTGGCTCAAATGGGTGGAACCGGATTCACTCTCAATTCATTCGACGTTGGCTTTGCTACAGACTGGCAACTTGATATTTTTGGGCATATCACAAAACGTAACGAGGCGGCAACAGCAAACGTAGGCGTTACACGTGAACAATTCCATCAAGCCAATTTGGTCGTCATCAGTGAGGTTGCATCTTCATATTTTATGCTAAGGGGCCTGCAAAAACGTCTTCAAATAACGCAAAGTCATATTTTAACCCAAGAAAAAACCCTAGATATCGTATTCAACAAATATAAAACCGGATTAGTGTCAGAGTTAGATGTTTCTCAAGCTCGGGCAAATTTAACCTTATCAAAATCTAAATTGCCAAATTTCAATGCTCAAGTAAAACAACACATTTATAGACTGAGTGTACTGCTAGGCTACTTTCCAACACAACTAGAGAAAGATCTCGCAGTTTTCGCCCCACTTCCACAACTTCCCTCAAAAATTTCTTTAGGGCTTCCTAAAAATATCTTAATCAACAGGCCGGATTTGAGAACCGCCGAACGCAGTCTGGCCAAAAGAAGTGCTGAAATCGGTATTGCGACTGCTGAATTATACCCTAAATTCTCTTTATCAGCCTTACTAGGTCTTAGCAGCCTTTCTACAAACCATTTATTCTCAAATGATAGCCAAACATGGTCTTTAACCAGTGGTCTGCAATGGCCTATTTTTCATGCTGGCGAGTTAAAAGCGGGGATTCGGGCAGCAAATACGCGATTTAACGCTGCTTATATCGCTTATCAACACGCGGTATTAATCGCTTTAGAGGATGTAGAGGGTAACGCCGTTTCTTTCAACGCGGAATTGAATCGTTTTCATCAGCTGCGAGACACTTTAAAATCAGCTAAACGTTCCGTAAAACTATCTCAGATTCTGTATGAAAAAGGATTAGCAGAATTTTTAGCTGTGCTTGAATCAGAACGCTCATTACTAGAAATAGAAGATCTGTTTATCCAAAGCAATACACAAAGATTTATCAAGCTAGTGAGCTTATACAAGTCTCTTGGCGGTGGGTGGCGAGCATTTAATGACCACCATGATGCAACTCTTGTTAGTCATTAGGGGTAACTAACACGTCTTGCAAAGCCATAACAATACATTCTTTCAGGTCTTCATTAACTCAACAATAATGGAAAATTTGAGAGCATACGACTATTTTCAAACAAGCACTCTGGAAAAAAGACAAAACCTTGGAATATCATGTCAAATTGCATCTTTTTTGACTTTGCAAAGCTTCTCCGGAACCAACAAGTAAAAAGCAGCACTTTCTTACTATGCGTTAATGACTTTCACTTTTCATTAATCCGGCTTTAGTGAATAATACGACCCCTGTAATTTTGAAGGTAGTGTGCCCATGACAGTGAGATCTTTTGAAAATTATCACCCACAAATCGCAACGAGTGCCATGGTTGATGAAACCGCGCTCGTCGTGGGTAATGTCAGTATTGATGAGGACAGCTCAATTTGGCCTATGGCCGTTATTCGTGGGGATGTACACGAAATTACCATCGGCGCACGAACCAGTATCCAAGATGGAGCTATTTTACATGTCACTCATGCCAGTCATTATAATCCTGATGGCCATCCATTAATCATTGGTAACGATGTTACTGTCGGCCATAAGGCGATGCTTCACGGTTGCAAAATTGAAGATGAAGTTTTAATTGGTATGGGCTCTGTGGTCATGGATAACGCGATTATACAGCCGCAAGTCGTATTGGGCGCTGGTAGCGTGGTTCCACCAGGACGCACTTTGGAAAGTGGTTTTTTATGGGTTGGCTCACCCGCACGAAAAATCCGTAAACTTGACCAAGATGAGCTGGATTATTTCAAGTATTCTGCGCAAAATTACGTGGACCTAAAAAATCGTCACATGGGAAGCCCTTAGCTAACCTTTTACAGTCAGTAGGGTGTTTCTACACCTAATAGTTTTTTCCAATCTAAGCCCGAGGTTTGTGGCACTTTCCCCGTCCATAGCTCAAAACTCGCTGCGGCTTGTTCAATGAGCATACCCAGGCCATCGTAAACAGGCTGGTGATGTCGTCGGCACCAATCGATCAATGCCTGACTCCGACTGCCATAATTCAAGTCGTACACTTTGGTTTTATCTTTCCAATGAATAGTCTCTAGCAATGTTGTGCTAGGCGATTCACTTAAACCGCTAATGACCCAATCCGGAGAATCGACAGTGTCTAGCTGTTCCAGAGCAACTGCTTTCACAGATAATTCTCTGTGGCTTTCGCGTAATACATTCGCTAAGTTCTCGGCTTTTGCCAATGTCCTATTTGCGATAACTAAGCGACCTATGCGGTGATTTTTTAGCGCATGAATAACGCCTTTAGCTGCACCACCGGCTCCTAAAACGATTACGCTTGAATCTTCTAAATGATGCCCTTTTTTTTTCACATCTTGAATAAAGCCTAAACCGTCAACATTATCACCATGCCACGCACTCCCGACTCGTTTAACGACATTTACAGCTCCAGCATCCTGCGCACGCTCAGAGATTGTGTCCAAATAAGCAACGATGGTCTCTTTGTGAGGTAATGTCACGTTAAAACCATGCCCACCTTCTCGAGCAAAATCATCACAAAAAAAATGTATTCGTTCGTTCTTAACTAGACGTTTTTCATACTCTACAAAAACACCTGTCTGTTTTGCAAACTGCTGGTGAATCAGCGGAGAAAGACTATGCGAAATGGGATCGCCAATCACAGTAAATTTATACATGTTTTCTCTCTTAACTTTTCATCATAGATTCGATATTCGAAACCGAGTAAAAATGCCATACTTCAATAATACGGAATTTTTTAAAAAGATAACGTTCATTACGGATAAAAATCGACATTCTTGGCGCTAAACAGGGTTTTTGTTCCCCCTTTATGAGGAGTAACTTTGTTATTGTGAAGCTTGGAAAGTCATTGATTTAATGAAATCTCTACAATATATACTTGGGCAACCTTTAGAAGGCTTTCATTTGCACTCACCATAGACCAGTGCTAGAGTAGTCTGATAACGGTAATTTTTATAGCTAATTGATTCACAAACATTTTTAGACTATTCAAACATGTTGGTAACAAGCTTTGGCAAAACAAATGTTGGACGGGTAAGAAAACACAACGAAGATGCCTTTGTTATCATCCCTGAAATTGGCTTATGGGTTGTTGCAGATGGCATGGGAGGCCACGAAGGCGGAGAGATCGCCTCATCGATTGTGTGTCGTACAATCACGCAACAAGTTGCAAAAAATGCATCACTCAAGGAAGCTATACAAGAAGCCCACCGCCAAGTGATTGCTGCTGCTGAGCGTGGAGACGGTGCCCCAGGCATGGGCTCAACCGTCGTTGCTTTACAAATCAAAGGCAGCCAATTTGAAATTGCGTGGGTTGGTGACAGTCGCGCCTATTTATGCGGGCAAAGCCTCCAACTCATTTCTCATGATCATTCTTATGTCCAGCAACTTATCGATGCTGGTGCGATCACCGAAGATCAAGCTCAAACACACCCACAAAGAAACCTTATTACTCAATCAGTCGGCAGTGTCATCAACTTCGAGTTACAAGTTGACTCAATTACTGGCGTGCTCAATAATGGCGATAAACTCATTTTGTGTAGCGATGGTCTATCTGGAGAGGTCGAGTTTGAGCAACTCGAGTCGCTTTCTCTCAAACATCGCGATCCCCAAATGCTTGTCGAAGCCTTCATCAATGTTGCTTTAAAGAACGGAGGCAGAGATAATGTTACGGCTGTGGTTGTTACTAGCCCTGGCAGTGTTGGCAAGCTGAACAATCAGGGGACATTTCGGAATTTTTTCCAAAAATTGTCGCCGTTTTACAGTGGATTATTGCCCATGTTTTCAATTATGACAGTTTTAACTTTATATAATTTACTGAAGTCATTAATCTTTTAACGCCAAAAGCTTCATGTTTTATCACAATATAACACAAGGGTGACGACATCTAGTCTAAACTGAACTATGAACTGGCTTCTTGAGCGGAAGTTTTTTCATAACATTAGTGACTTCCAGCGCCTTTGCATGAAGAGGCAAAATAATGAATAGAAGATTTGAGCATAAACCCTGACGGTCGTTGAATGTTAAAGTTAAAGTACAAAGACGAGCGCAAGCCTTCAATATGGCTCGTATCGCCAGTGTTAAAAATTGGGCATGACAAAAACTGCGATATCGTCATTGACGATGAAGGCGTAGCCGATATCCAAGCCGAGCTCTACACACAAGATGAAGCCATCTCTATCAAGCCTTTAGGATCTGGTCCGTCCACTTTAGTTAACGAAAATATTATCACTCAATTCACGGGCTTGAATATCAGTGACATTATTCGCATAGGGGAAACTGAGCTCGAAGTTATTGATCCGCTTCAAGAACATCAGCCTTTGCCTTCGATTGATGAAGAAATAAAAACAGGCGCACGGACTAAAATCGACAACAAATGGATGCTCAAATCAACGAGCTCTCCCTTTCAGGGCAGAACATTTACCGTGCAAGATAGAATGACCATTGGGAGAGATAAATCCAGCGATATTACCATCCCTCTCAACCATGTTTCTCGTAAACACGCGGAGTTATTATTCAACGCGAATCAATTACTCATTAAAGATTTAGGATCACGCAATGGAACTTTTGTTAACGGTAAAAAGATTTCAAAACAACTACTAAAGCACAAAGATGAAATCCGTATTGATATGATTTCTTTCATGGTTGTTGCACCTAATGCGGAATCCAACGACACTGAAATTGACCCCACAGCTACAATAGTGCGCTCCAATGCTAATTTCGACCCTCTATCCCACGAGTCCCCCTTACTTCGAGGAGAACCTGCTCGACGTAACCCTTACTTGAAAAAAACATCTGCTCCTCACGAAGAAAAAGCCACACACAAAGCTTTTTTACATGGTGTTTCTGGACCCGCCAACGGCCAACTCTACGAGCTAGAAAAAAAGCAAAACTTTGTTGGAAAAATGCTGGGAAACTTTCTTCCACTTGAGGGCGATAATGCTTCAGCTCGCCACACACAAATCAGCCAAGAGGGCGGCGGAAGTTGGCGTTTCCACAGCCAAGACACCTTTGGTGTGACAGCGGTGAATGGCAGAATTACCGCCGAAGCGCGGCTTATTGATGGTGATCGCATTCAAATTGGAGAAAATGAGCTAGTTTTTCAATGTGTTGGTTCTCAACCTCGGCCACCTGTCAACTTTGACAATGATGACTTTTCAGATGCTGATTCCTCAACAACCTCTTCTTTTTTCAAAGGGAATTGGCTCATACCTGCGCTGCTTACCATTAGCGCTTTACTGTTTATCGCTATTGGTTTATTAACACATTAAAAACTCTGGTTCGATTAAAATGGGATTCGTTAATTCGATTTTGATATAATGCTGGAAAATTGTTATCGACTCAGGATGTAAAATGTTTTCTGCATTGACTACCACTATTTATCGTAATCTATTACTTTTCATACTTTTAACACTTTTGCCGGCTTGCTCTGTTCTAGCGCCCAACCAACACGAACTTAGGCGCTCATCACAAACTGTTCTCGCCAAAATACGGGCTATTGATCCAACTTTTGATGAATTTATCAAAAATGCTTATGCTTACGTCGTTTTTCCGCAAGTGGATAAAAGTGAAAATCAAATTAATGGTGCGTTTGGTGATGGTGCTATTTTCAAAGAGGGTGAGTTTGAAGGCCTGGCTAGGCTGAGCCAGATATCTGTCGGCTTTCAACTCAGTGGTATTCGCTTTATACAAGTGGTTGTTTTTCAAAGCCCAAGTGCTTACGAAACCTTTTTAGAAGGTGATTTTTCAGTACCTTTTCATGTGACTGCTCGCGCTATTGCGCCCGGAGCTGCAGCTCAGTCACGTTATCAAGACAATCTGGCAGTATTCACCATGACGCTTGGTGGCCTGATGTTTGAAGCCAATCTCCGTGGACAAACACTTAATAGACTGTAATAACTCGATTTTTTCAACATGTTTTGCCTTGGTTGACAACAGCAATAGCTGATCGCTTACATAAGCTTCGGTTCTTACCCAATAGCATTAATCGTACGCTCACTTATAATAGAAAGCGTAACAGGGAAATATGTGCAAGGGATTGAGAAAGGAAGCACATCAATGAATCATTGATGATTCGTAAGGAAAACGGAAACGGCCAGATATCATGTAGGGATATATCAGAGAGCAAGGATGCTCGAAACCTGGCTGTTTATTTCCCCTCTTTTAGACAAGGATAGCCTACGGCAAAATCGGTGATTGCCGATAAAGAATCTTTAGAAATGTCGTTATGATTTAACTGCTCTGCCGTTACCCACAATTTAATTGAATTCATGATTTGCCAATCGGTTTCTTCTTTCTCCATAATCAAAGTTTCTACCAGTTTGAACTGATCGCGGGATTGATAGATATCATCCAACATTAGTGCCAAGGCTTCATCATAGATTTTATTTAACATTTTTTCATCGCTGAGAAGCTGTGTTAACTGACCATCTTCACCCATCACTTTAACATCCTTATGAGAAAGGCTAATGTTTTTATCAAATAATTTTTTCCTTTCTCCATTCAAACGGTATAAACGATAGTTGATCACTATGTCGGATTTCTTGCCTGCACCCAGCAAAATAGGGTTAACTTGAAATTGAGCGATTTCGCCTTTTAACAGCAGCATAGCTTGCTCTTTTGTCGCATCGTCACTGAAACGCATAAATTCAAAAGCAGCCATTTTTGTTCGAAGACGCTCTTGTAAATCGGCTGCAATATCGCGATTGAAATCTCGTTGGCTTGACTCGAATTTTCGAATCACAAAGCTGGGCTGAAAACGATTATATAGCTGCGAGGTTACCGCAGAAAGCCATTCTTGTGCTTCTGGATAGCCGGGATCAAATTGATTCAACAATGTCAGCAAACCAAATTCGACCGCAGGCAAACGCTGTTGGGCTGCACTTCGGGAACAATTAACTAACAATTCGACGACTCGATTGTCGGCTGGTGTTAACGCTGGCGTTTCTCCGATCAAATTAAAAATATCACGCTTTAGACTCAAACCATTAACACTCTTCAATAAATCCTGACTCTGCGTTGCTAAAATTAATTGATTTTCAAACCAGTCTTTTACCTGCACAATTTGGTCATCAGTTAATAAATTGACGTCTTTATCTAAGTGATCTTGCATCCATGTGTAGGCTTCTCGCAAAGCGCCGACATCGAGTAAATTTTGTAATTCCTGTTGGTATTGAGTTAATGCCAAGCTTTTCTGTAAATTTTGAAAAGTCTTATTGGTCTGATCGAATTGCAAACCTTGCTCTATATAATATTCGGCTCGTTCCCAATAGCCTGCTTGTATGGATTCCTGTGCAAGCAATTCGATGTTCAAAAGCGTCCTATCCGCAATGCGAGCCAGATTTTGTTGCTCAGAGGACTCCGTCAAAGCAATGCGTTCAGCTTCAATAATCGCTGCAACTAAGCGCTCATAGTTGAGACCCTCGTATTTGCTAACCTTTTGCATTAGAGACTGCAATTGCGCCGTCGCTTGCGTTTTAATATCTTCGACATAAGCCACATCGCCTTTGGCTAAGTTCGGACGGATAGCCCTATACTTTTTGGTGATCCTAGTTGCTTTTGCAATATCATCCAGTCTTGGTGAACTTGAGAGATCAGTCGTTTCGGATCTAAAGTTGACTAATGCTTGACGATAACGCTGCGCTAACAGAGACTCAAGCTGCTGTAATGCAAGTTGCTCGTCTTCAGAAAGCGTTTTATTTTGAGTCGCTAAGCGCGCTTGTTCTTGCAAGACTGAGGTTTGTAAACTTTCCAGTTGTTGTGTATTTAAAGTTGGCGTTATTTGCTCAACGGAGATAACCGGGGGCCTCATCGCACAACCACTTAACCACAATAAACACCCTATCAAACCCAAATTTTTCATAACGCATGTGCCTAGTTCGCGACAAAATGATAACATGGTGGTTTACCCTTCCGTTATCACCTATTGTCTATTGATATTATGATCCGATTAAATCAAGCCCACCTACAGCTAGGTGGAAAAATATTACTTCAAAACGCAGATCTTACCATTCACCACGGTCAAAAAGTAGGGATAGTCGGCCGAAACGGTTGTGGAAAATCCAGTTTATTCAGGTTAATTAGCGGTAAGTTGACCACCGATCAGGGCGATTGTGACACGCCTAGCGACTGGTTGATTACCGAAGTTAAGCAAGAAACCCCTTCCGTGGATGAGGCAGCCATCGATTACGTACTACAAGGCCACCAACAACTTGTGCAATTCACACAAGGTCTACACAAGGCTGAACAAGAACAAGACGGTCAAAAAATAGCCTTTTACCATGAGCAACTCGACACCATTCATGCCCATCGCATAGAAGCCGACGCCTACAAAGTTCTCAATGGATTAGGCTTCTCTGAATCTGATGGCAAAAAATCCGTGAAAAGTTTTTCTGGTGGTTGGCGTATGCGCTTAAATTTAGCCCAAGCCCTCATTTGTCCTTCTGATTTACTCTTGCTCGATGAACCTACCAATCATTTGGATCTGGATGCCGTCATGTGGTTAGAGAGTTGGCTCAAGCGCTTTCCAGCCACTTTAATTTTGATTTCTCACGATCGTGACTTTCTTGATGGGACAGTCGATTATATTGCGCAATTAAAAAACGGCCATATCGATATGTATAAAGGCGGTTACTCAGATTACGAGCATGCTTATGCAGAAAAACTAGCTCTCGATCAAGCAAGAGCAACTAAAGAGGAGAAGAAACGTGAAGAGCTAAACCGTTTCATTACACGTTTCAAAGCTAAAGCTTCCAAAGCGAAGCAAGCACAAAGCCGTGTTAAAGTACTTGAAAAAATGGGGAATGCTATTCATGTTGCCATGGAATCACCCTTTCAATTTCGTTTTCAAGCCCCTGATGCACTACCTAACCCACTCTTAAGGCTGGATGAAGCCGAAGTGGGTTACGAGGACCATCCTGCTTTACTATCAGAAATCACTTTGAATATTCGTCCAGGCGATCGCTTCGGTTTGCTTGGTCGCAATGGCGCCGGTAAGTCAACCTTGATCAAGCTACTAGCCGAGCAACTCTCCTTACGTGGCGGTGAACTATTCACAGCTAAACAAACACGTATTGGTTACTTCGCCCAACACCAAATGGATTTTTTACGAGAAGAGTGGTCACCGCTTGCCCATATTCAAGCACTATCTCCTCAAGAGTCTGAACAATCTTTGCGCGATTATCTTGGTGGTTATGATTTTCGTGGAGATAAAGCAACCGATCCGATTAAAGCCTTTTCAGGCGGCGAGAAAGCACGTTTAGCGCTAGCTCTCTTAGTGTGGCAAAACCCTAATTTATTACTTTTAGATGAGCCAACAAATCATCTAGATTTGGATATGCGACAAGCCATAATTTTAGCCTTACAAAACTTCACAGGCGCTTGCGTGATTGTTTCACATGATAGGTATTTATTGAACAGTTGTTGTCAGGAATTTTTACTGGTGGATGCGGGTAACGTCATAGAGTGGGATGGAACTATCGCAGATTATCATCGTTGGTTATCACAACCAGCGCAAAACCCTAGTAAAGATACAGAGAGTGTAGTGTCACCACAAGCTGCGCTTTCACGCAAAGATATCAAGAAAATTGAAGCACAATTGCGCCAACACACGGCACCAATACGTAAAAAGATAAAAAATGCAGAAAATCAATTGCAAACGCTTGACGAAAAAATAAACGCTATCGACGCCTTACTGGGTGATGCCGAGGCTTATGCGCAACTCGCTCAAGAAGCATTAACAGCTAAACTTCATGAAAGAGGTCAGTTTTTAAGTGAAAAGGAACAGATCGAAGAGGACTGGCTTATGTTGAATGATGAACTTGAACAAATTATTCAAGAACAAACGATAAATAACCATTAATTATCAAGGACTATTTTACGTGAAATCTCGCTCCAAACGCCAATTTATTGCAGGTGCTGCTTGTCCCGCTTGTGGCGCACAAGATTCCCTGGTGCAAACGGTTTCGAATGAAAGCAAGTCGATTACCTGTGTGGAATGTGGTTATGAAGATTTGCTCAATCAAAACGCTGAACCACCGTCAAAACCGGCTATCAGTATTATACCGACCAAAAATCTTGATTCCTGAATCAAGAACCCGTTGTTTAAGATTCAGAAGTATAAAATATTTTGCTAGGATTTTGTCGATGTTCCCAATGGAGTAGAAGCAATACACCACCTAGCAGCTCTTTAGACAACACGGACAACCAAGGTGTTTCTTGTGATAAGATGAGAGTTAGCAAACCGATGATAATAGCGGAAAATCCAAGAAAAACCGCAGGTTGTTCAAATACCGTATCATGAGCAATAAAAACCCGATAAAGTGGAAAGGCACACACCACCATCAAGCTAGAAATAATAAACAAAGTGTCCATCATAACATGGCTTTCTAGAGGTAAAAATCCTGTCACTTTAAACACTTCGAGAATACCCGCAGCAATAATTACCCCTAAAACCATTATTGTTACTGTATCGAGTAATCTTTGCATTGTTTATGCTCCCACTGTCTTTAAATCTTAGCTGTGTATTTTAATTTTTCGCTATAAGTCCAGACTTTCCATTGGAAAAATAAGAGAGGTACCGCCTGGATATTTTAAAGCAAGCAATTAACAGACCAAATCTTTAACGTACGATGAAATTGGACAACAAGCCTTGTATTCAAAGGATTTAAAAACCGATAATTGTGGTGGGGAATCAAGAATTGCTAGCGTAAAGCGTGAAACAAACTGTCGCTGTTAGTCGCTTTACGTCACACAGATAATCTTATTTAGGCATAGTTGAAGTCTTTAAGTCACTTAATGAATGATCGATTATTGATTTAGGCACGATGACATCCACAGAACTTAATGAAGATTAGCATTATTTTCCCAGCGCTCAACCCAAGCAAGTTCGGCTTCTTTACCGGGTAAATTATAAAGGACTATGAGCATCAGCCACTTAAGACGGATACTATCAATTTTACGTACTTCACCCAAAGCAACAGCGCGATCAATAATAATCTCTCGCATTAATTCATCGATAATCCCTTGAGACTCAAGGGAGAAAAGAAGCTCTCGACTTTCTATATCAAAAACGTCCTCTTCTTCTGGCATGAAATGACGATAAGCACTTTTGGAAGACTCTTGTAGTTTCTGAAAACTATTCACAAAGCTTTGCAAACCTTCCAACCAATGAAAAGCTCGATCGACTTCCATTTCAGAAAAGCCCTCTTGATCAAGTATTTCGCTATATTCATCGCGATTATCAATGAAGCGCACTTGACCATCAGCATATTCAACCATGTACATTAGCGCATCAAACACATTCTCTTTCATTGAAAAACCTTAAATTACCTATCAAGAAGTGCGAAATAATCCGTTGTATGAAAAATGACGGCATCGGTTGGCCCGAATGATAACACTTTTTTCATCACAATACTTGGTACAATTGTACAGTGAAAATTTTTTTAGCATTAAGCATGAAAGCTCGCAAAAAAGCATTAATACCTATACTAGATGCGTTGAAAACCACCAGGTACGGTTACAATTTCTCCACCCATTTCTAAATCCAATAAGGCAACCGTGACTGCTTGTGGATCCATCGCACTTCTTTCAACAATTTTTTCTAAAGATGTTGGATGATAATCAATATTGTTGATTAAAGATGTATCGCCTTCGTCTTTTTCTTGAGAAACTTCATTCACATCGTTACGTGCAAAATCTAAAACACATTGCGTCATGGATTCCAATTGTGTCAATAAATCATGCACATCTTCAACCAAGTAAGCGCCTTCTTTAATTAAACGATGACACCCTTTTACCATGGGATTTTGAATTGAGCCAGGAATCGCAAAAACTTCTCGATTTTGTTCCATAGCCATTCGAGCTGTTAGCAAAGAGCCACTTTTAATCGCAGCTTCAACAATAAGACAACCTATGGATAAACCACTAATAATGCGGTTTCTACGCGGGAAATGATCTTTTCTGACACCAACACCAATGGGAAATTCAGAGACTAATAAACCGGAATTTGCAATCTGCTGTGCTAAATGTAAATTATCTTTTGGATAAATAATATCGAGGCCGTGTCCTAAAACAGCGACAGTCTCTCCTATTTCCAGTGCTCCTTGATGAGCTGCGGCATCAATCCCGAGAGCCATCCCGCTTGTCACTAAAAAACCTTGACGCGTTAGTTCTCGACTAAAGCCTTTCGCTGTTTCTCTTCCAAAAGTGGTAGGTTTGCGTGCACCAATCACTGCAAGCTGCGGCTTTTTTAACAATTGCATATCGCCGATAACAAATAAACCTATCGGTGGATGAGCAATCTCTTTCAATAATCCAGGATAGTTAGGATCGATGATGGAAATAAAATGGCATTGGTTTTGTTCTAACCACTGTAAACTTGCCGATATATCCGTTTTCTTAAGCGCTTTAATGGCTTGGGCTTTTTTCTCCGATATTCCATACTGTAAAAACTCTTGATTATTGAGAGAAAAAATTTCTTCGGGGGCCGTCAAGCTCTGCAATAGCATTAACAATGAAGGAGGAGTCTGACTTCTTAAGTACGTCAGTTTTAAATAAGTCTCTAACATGATTATCCCTAATTCTTATGATGAATCCACGAATACATCATGTTACTGCAATACGACACAACAAAAAATATGCGAACTAAAATTTCGTTGCAACAATGTAAGCTTTTCTAGAACATGCAGAAGGAAGGTCGCTTGCCAACACAGGGTTAACAAGCAAAATCATTGAACAACTTTGCGTATTTAAGGGACTTCGTTAGGTGCACGGCCGGTATCAAAGACATGCATGGGTTTAGTCGCTTCCATAATGATGGCCAGGCTCACTTTTTCAAAAGTACGAAAAACCATCATAGTACCCGCAGGTTCATCAGGCAGTTTGACTTCTTCACCACCTAAATTAAAATCAAAGAAACCTGAAGACTCTCTCTCGCCAATTTTATCTTCAATGGTCTCACCGGTTTGCCAAACACGCTGTACATGACCCACTTGCATACCATCACGCTCACCTTTATTCAAAACCACAGTATGATATTGACCAATTTGAGTCACACCGTCATACACTGCAATGATTTTTGAGTTAAGGCCATTAGGGGCAGGCTTTGGCATGAAGTTTGAGCGTAAATGCATATCATTGGTGGGGATTAAACGATCACCAACGATAATTTCTTGTCGTTGCTCTTCCAGGGTAATGGTAGACGGATCGCCGCGTCTCACCACTTTACCGTTACCTAAATGGATGGCTTCTGTGCCGAGTAATTCGCCGCTTTCAGGGTCACGATAATCCTGCCCCTTACGGAAAAAAGAATATTCAGATTTATCCGTGGCAATTCCACGTACATAAATTCTGTCTCCTACCCCCATGATTAAGCGACGACCATCACTGGATAAGACATAGGGAGCGGTATCTAATTCTTCCTCAGAAACCACCTGCGCTCCTACAAGAAAGGGTTTGATCTCGTCGAGTGGAATGGTCGGGATAGCACCACCTTCAGAAATGAGTCTGGCTCTGGGCTCTAATCGCTCCAAGCGGTCGCTAGAGGAGGTAGGCACTGGACGACCGCGCAAAACCACCGGTTGACCGTCTCTATAAACGAGCGTTAATATGTCTCCAGGATAAATAAGGTGAGGATTGGGGACTTGTGGGTTAACATGCCATATTTCCGGCCATAGCCAGGGGTCGGTAAGATACATAGAGGAAATATCCCAGAGCGTATCTCCTTTCTTCACAATGTAAGTTTCGGGATAATTCGGCTTTAACTCGACGGCAGCGACTAGACTTATCGTACTGCTTAAAATGAGTGTGAGAAAGCCAAACAATAACTTTTTCATTTCATAGTTTCCCTATGTTGTTGTAATTGCTTTGATTCGGTGAGTCACTCACACCAGGATAAAAAGCATTAGCATTTTACTAAGATGATCCAGTATGATCATAATGTTAGCAATATTTTCCACATTTTTACTAGAAAAGCTGTCACGATACCATGGCAATACTTGAAATTTTAACATACCCGGACCCTCGACTTAGGGAAAAAGCGCAACAGATAACAAATATTGATGAAAAACTGCAAACAATCATCGATAACATGTTAGAAACGATGTACCACGCCAATGGCATTGGACTTGCCGCCACTCAAGTGAACATTCAATTACAACTCATGGTAATTGATGTTTCTGAAAAAAGTGATTCGCCATTGGTCTTCATTAACCCGCAAGTGATCGAAAAGCGTGGTATTGAAGAGATGGACGAAGGTTGTCTTTCTTTCCCAGGCGTTTATGCCAAAGTAAAACGCGCCAATGAAATTAAAGTTTCAGCGTTGGATCGCCACGGCAAAACCTTTGAAGTTGACACAGGTGACTTACTGGCCGTCTGTATTCAACATGAGCTGGATCATCTTGAGGGCAAGTTGTTTGTGGATTATCTGTCGCCTCTCAAGCGTCAGCGTATAAAGTCCAAGCTCGAAAAAGAGAATCGTCGCTCTCGCTAAAAGTCTGCTCGATCACGCTTGATATATCCCCAGTTTTCAGAGATATCGTTTCAAGGATGGCGTGGTTATTGACCACACCCTACTGACACAGGATCATTCTATAATGACTACCGATTTATCCATCGTTTTTGCGGGCACACCCGACTTTGCAGCGATACATTTACAGCAACTTTTATCTTCTGGTTTTAACGTTAGCGCTGTTTACACACAGCCTGATCGGCCTGCAGGTCGTGGTAAAAAATTAGTTGCCAGCCCCGTTAAACAACTTGCACTCCAACATGAAATTCCGGTTTATCAACCTGTTAGTTTTAAAGAACAAGCTGCAGTTTCAGAATTCGCAGCGTTACAACCCGATTTGATGGTAGTGGTCGCTTATGGGCTGTTATTGCCTAAAAGCATTTTGGATATTCCTAAATGGGGTTGCGTAAACTCTCACGCTTCTCTATTACCACGCTGGCGCGGGGCAGCTCCAATACAAAGAGCCATAGAGTCTGGTGACTCACAGTCAGGCGTTTGCTTGATGCAAATGGATGAAGGCTTAGATACCGGACCTGTGTTAGCCACACATGTCTGTCCCATCGAAGCTAACGAAACCGGAGGCTCTCTACATGATAAGCTGGCGGTGGCTGGTGCCGATTTGATGGTCACTTCATTACCCCATTTGTTTCAAAACCAGTTACCGGCCCAAAAACAAACGGAAGAGGGCATTGCTTATGCCCACAAGCTGGCTAAAAATGAAGGACATTTAGATTGGGCACTTGATGCTACCAGTATCGACCGTAAAATTCGGGCCTTTAATCCCTGGCCTGTAACTTTCAGCCATATTGCCGATCAAAAAATCCGTATTTGGCAAGCTGAGTTATTTAACGAAGTTAATGAAGTGCTTGGACAACCTGGCGAAATTCTGAGTGCTTCAGCAACGGGGCTAGGTGTTGCTTGTGGACGAGGAGCTATAAACATCACCCATATGCAGTTACCGGGTGGAAAAGTGCTCGCTGTTAAAGACATACTCAATGCCCGAAAAACTTGGTTTGAAGTCGGTGCATGCTTCCTCAATCTCTTAGACAGGCTATAATTTTTTCATGTCAGCATCTGGAACACTCACTCGACGGTTAGCCGCACAAATCATTACGTCTGTTGCGAAAGAAGGGCGATCACTTAACGAACTACTCAATCAAGAATTTCCCAAATTGAGCGCTAAAGATATCGCTTTCCTTAAACAACTGTGTTTTGGCGTCATACGCTATTATGATTCTCTGAACGCGATTTATCAGCAATGGGTTAACAAATCCTTAAAAGCGAAAGATAGCGACGTCAAAAACTTATTATTGGTCGGCATTTATCAACTGCTTTATTTACGTACACCTGAGCATGCAGCGATTAACTCAACCGTAAATGCCGCAACCGCCTTAAAAAAACCATGGGCGAAAGGCTTTATTAATGGCACTTTGAGAAATGTTCTGCGACAGTTATCTGAGGCCCAAGCACTAGCTCATTCACAGAGTAACCATCCAACCTGGTTACAAAACCTTTTACAAAAACAATATCCCGAAACTTTTACCCAAATTTTTGAGCAAAACAACCGACCCGCCCCCATGGCGATTCGCGTCAATACAAGAAAAATCACTCCCTCAGAATACGGAGATTTATTACGCGCAGAAAATATTGATTTTCGCATGGCAGAGGTTGGCCAAAGCGGTATTATTTTGGAACACCCTATCGATGTCACTCACTTGCCAGGTTTTCGTGATGGACTTTGTTCTGTTCAGGATGTGTCAGCCCAGCAATGCGCGGAATTATTAGACTTAAGTCCTGGGTTGCGGGTTCTAGACGCATGTGCTGCACCTGGGGGTAAAACTGGCCACATTGCAGAACTCTGTGACAACAATGTATCGCTCGTTGCTTTAGAAAAAGACGCTAAACGCATTGGTAAAATTGATGATAACCTGTCACGCTTAAACTTGCAGGCTCAAGTGATTTGTGATGATGCGACACAAACTCAATCTTGGTGGAATGGGCAAACTTTTGATCGTATTTTATTAGACGTTCCTTGCTCGGCTACTGGAGTCATTCGCCGCCACCCAGATATTAAGTTATTGAGAAAAGCTGAAGATATTGCTCAACTCGTTGAACAGCAAAAAGCGATTCTCAGTCGATGTTGGCCAATGCTAGAGCCCGGTGGTTTGTTATTGTATTCGACCTGCTCATTACTCCAACAAGAAAACCAGCAACAAATCGCTGAGTTTCTGTCTTGCCATACTGATGCTGAATCGCAAATCCTTCATATTGGCGAACACCAAGGTGATAAGTTCGGATTATCCATACAACCCGGTACACATGATATGGATGGTTTTTTCTACGCACTTTTAAAAAAATGTAAAAGCGAATAAACTTCACAAAAGGTTTACTCTGTATTCGATCAGGCAGTAACCTCTCTTAATGCTAGCGACACAGCGCAAAGGTTTCAGTAGTTATGAAGATCATCATCTTAGGCGCAGGCCAAGTGGGTGGAACGCTCGCAATCTCTCTCGCAAAAGAGCCCAACAATGACGTCATCATTGTCGACGTCGATGCACGGCGTTTGGATAGCCTTAAGGAACAGTTAGATTTAGGTACCGTACACGGCCACTGTTCCTATCCAAAGACCTTACGCGAAGCAGGCGCAGAAGATGCTGACATGTTAATTGCTGTCACCAATTCCGATGAAACCAATATGGTTGCTTGCCAAGTTGCCTGGGGCTTATTCCATATTCAAACTAAAATTGCTCGTGTACGTTCTGTCAATTATTTAAATTTTCGGGAAATATTCAGTGAAGACAATATCCCGATTGATGTTGTGATCAGCCCAGAACAACTCGTTACCAATTACATCCTGAATCTCATTAAGTATCCCGGTGCTTTACAAGTCATGGATTTTGCATCAGGCGCTGTACGTCTTGTCGCCGTTAAAGCCTATTATGGTGGACCTTTAGTCGGTAACGAATTAGCAGCATTGCGCGAACATATGCCCAAAGTCGATTCTCGAGTGGCTGCCATTTATCGTCGTGGTAACCCCATCGTACCCACTGGCGAAACCGTTTTAGAGGCAGATGATGAGGTCTTCTTCATCGCAGCTAAACGACATATTCGAAAAATTATGGGTGAGCTACAAAAGCTTGAACCCGACTACCACAAAATCATCATCGCCGGTGGCGGGCATGTTGGTTTAGGTATTGCTCACGCATTAGAACGCGATCATCAAGTCACGATTATTGAGCGTGATCGGAATCGTGCTATAGAAATTAGCCGACAACTCGAACATGCGATTGTTATTCAAGGCGATGCTTCTAACGAAGACATTGCGATGGACGATCGCCACGAGACTATCGATCTTTTTGTTGCTGTCACTGACAATGATGAAGCCAATATTATGTCTGCTATGTTGGCCAAACAGCGCGGTGTTCGAAAAACCATGGTGCTCATTAAAAGAACGGTGTATGCAGAGCTCGTTCAAGAATACGGTATTGATGTAGCGATTTCACCTCAGCAAACCACTATTGGTGCATTGCTCACACATATTCGTCGTGGTGATATTGCTAATGCCTATTCTTTACGTAACGGGGCAGCAGAAGCGATTGAAGCAATTGCCCATGGCAACGAACAAAACTCCAAAGTGGTTGGGCGTGCTATTGGCGATTTAAATTTACCAGCAGGTGCCAGTATAGGAGCATTAGTTCGTGGAGAAAAAGTGTTGATAGCTCATGATAATGTGGTGATTCAAGAAGACGATCATGTCGTGATGTTTTTAGTCAATCGCAACATGATCAATGAAATCGAAAAACTGTTCCAAGTCGATGTGACTTTTATCTAGTTCGTTATGCAATTCCGTACCATCTTACGAATACTCGGTGTCTTGCTTTCCCTATTCAGCTTAACTATGCTGCCACCTTTTATGGTTTCTATTTTTTATAAAGATGGTGGTGGTTTAGCTTTCTCACTCTCGCAAATTTTAATTTTATTTTTTGGTGGCAGCTTGTGGTTTTACTTTCGTCACGATAAAAATGAATTACGAACGCGAGATGGTTTCTTAGTCGTGGTACTTTTCTGGACAGTGTTGAGCCTTTCGGGGGCTTTGCCTTTTTGGTTATCAGAAAAGCCGAATATTTCGTTTAGTGATTCTGTGTTTGAATCTTTTTCTGGGCTCACCACGACAGGCGCCACTATCTTAACGAATATTGACAGTTTACCCCACGCCATACTTTTTTATCGTCAGCAGCTGCAGTGGCTTGGTGGCATGGGTATCATCGTTTTAGCGGTTGCCATATTGCCTATGTTGGGTATTGGTGGCATGCAGTTATACCGTGCAGAAACACCAGGCCCCGTTAAAGACTCTAAACTAACACCGCGCATTGCCGGTACTGCCAAAGCGCTATGGAATATTTATTTAGGATTAACCGTCAGCTGTGCGCTAGCCTATTGGTTTGCTGGAATGAGTGTATTTGATGCGATTTGTCACAGTTTTTCTACCGTTGCCATTGGTGGTTTCTCGACTCACGACTTAAGTATTGGCTATTTTAATAGCCCGGCCATTGAAGTGATTTGTGCGATTTTTATGTTTATTGCTGGGATTAATTTCTCTTTGCATTTTGTTGCTTTTCGACGCATGGATTTAAAAAATTATTTTGCTGACCCTGAATTCAAAGTTTATACCGGTATTTTATTGAGTATCAGTTTAGTGACTTTTCTAATTCTCGTTGTAACACAAGTCCACCATCCTGCTGATGCTTGGCATCATGCTTTGTTTCAAGCGATTTCGATTGGTACAACGACAGGCTTTACAACAACAGAATTTGCCGAATGGCCGTCTATTTTGCCCTTACTATTACTTCTGAGTAGTTTTATCGGTGGTTGCGCGGGTTCTACGGCGGGCGGCATCAAAGTCATTCGTTTTTTGCTATTGTTCAAACAAGGCATGCGTGAAATAAAATTATTAATTCACCCCAATGCTGTGTTTTTAATTAAGCTGGGAAAAACAGCTTTAAAACCCCGTGTTATCCAAGCTGTTTGGGGGTTTTTCGCCACTTATGTATTAATGTTTTTCATTATTATGTTGCTATTAGTTGCCGATGGTATGCCCCAAGTTGAGGCATTTTCTGCCGTAGCGGCATGTTTAAATAATTTAGGTCCTGGTTTAGGTGATGTGGCAGCCAACTATTCGCATTTAACTGATCACGCCAAGTGGTTACTATCTTTTGCTATGCTACTTGGACGCTTAGAAATCTTCACCATGCTGGTATTATTCACACCCGCTTTTTGGCGACGCTAACCGTCACTGTAGATTTCTTGTTTATTGGTTGTAAAGCCTTCTAGTGCATTTTGCAAAAAAGGCTGGATCGCTTCCATCAGTATAGCAAACTCATCACTAAATTCTTGACTTCGAAAACTTAAGAGCACTATATGTTGCCAACGGCCACTGAAGTATAAAGGAATCAACAACAAAGATTTAATAGGGTACTGTGACTGAATCAACTTGATTAAAGGTGCGGGTGGTTTATGAGCCAAGTATTGATCGACATCCGCAATCAAAAACAAACTTTCCTGCGATAGAAAACGATTATCTCTAACACGAGTATTTAATGTTGCACCCAGTTTTTTTAAGTGCCTAAAACTGTTATTGGGAGTTACATACTGCAAAGAGAAAGTATCTTCCAATCCTGCCGGTGTACTTATAAAAGCCCCATCAACTTTATAACGTTGACTCAACTCAAAATTTAACATATTCACAATGGCAGGCATAGAAGGTAAGCGAGCAATTTGGCTGGTAATACTCAATAATGCATCATAATGCTTGGTTAATTGTTCGAGTGACGATTTAAGCTTTTCTACTTCATTGTGCTCAGAGAGAGCATGATTTTTATTTTCCTTTCCATGCCGCATCGTTAAACGTTGAATATTGGCGTCCGTTATTTTCAATGGCTTCAGTATTTTTTTATAAAACCAGACAGCGAACAAACCACTAAACAGAATTAACCAGACAATCAATAAATGGCTAAGGTGCTGCGTATGTTCGGTTAATTTTTTAGAAGCCTGACTCAATTTTTGATTAACAAGGCCAGCGTGACGCTGTAAATCCGTACTTTTTTCTTGAATATATTGCGCACCCCATTCAATTCTGGGCTCATTAAGATCCTCGCCCAACTTTTCTCGTAATTCCAATATAAATGTTTGCCAATTATCATGTGTGGATTGCAAACCCTTTAGAATATCATCCTGTTGAAAATGATTCATGGATAACAGTGTCTTTGTCAAGAATGACAACTCAAGCGGATTATTAACGAATGATGCTACAACCTTTGTCATCGACTCTAGATTTTGTTCAAGTGGGATAAAGTAAACATCCAAGTCACGATAATAACTTTGATAGTCTCTTGCGGCATGTTTCAAGTAATGCGTTGTCGAACCGTGTATATTTTCTAATTTAGAATGAAAACTCAAATAATCACGAGATAACTCGATAAGACGGCTGGCATCATGGCTGACTGTTAATACCGATTTTACCGTAATTAGTGTTGTTATCAGCAAGACAGCAAATGCCAACACAACGCGAGCTTGGAGTGTTCGAAAAAATTGCATAGTCACCTTTCTCATGGTTATTAATCGTTAAGATAACCCCAACTCGCTTTAAACCATTGAGCGATAATGACTTTCGACCCTCGTTTATTGCGAGTGGAGATTAAAATCAATTAGATGCAATCATTTCGACGATGTTACAGATTTGCTAAATTTTATTATACTGAATAAATTCGCGGATCCGTAGGAAGAGGGCGAGTTTTGAAACGTTTATAAGTCCATTGATATTGCTCTGGACAAAGGGCGATACAATTTTCGACACCTCGATTGAGTGCGGCAGTTGAAATCGCTAAGTCGTGAGAATAAGCATCCGTTTCCGCGGGAAGAAAATGGATTTTATAATGTTTAGGGTGAATACGCTCAGCAAAAGCATAAACCAAACGCGAGTGGTTTTTGCGTAACAAGCGCGAAATTAGGGTCATAGTTAACGCCTCAGTCCCAAAGAAGGGGCTAAAAATTCCGCCGGATTTACCGGGTTCTTGATCGGGTAAGATGGCTAAAAGCTTTTTACGATCCAATTGGCGATACAATTGTTTGATACCCTTAGGGCTAGCAGGTATCAAAGTCCCACCGAAGCGCTGCCTCGCACTTTGCATAAAGCTTTCCATCTCCATAATACGTGGGGGGCGATACAGGGCTAATAAATCATAATGCGTGGCTAAGTAATAATTCAACAACTCCCAGTTGCCTAGATGCGGACAAGCCAACACAACACCTTTTTCGTAAGCTAAAGCATCCTGTAAATGCTGCTCACCCTCAATTTCTAAACGGATACTTTGAATACGCTGAACCGATGCACACCACATATGCGCAATTTCGAATCCACTAATCATGGCATTTTGCAGGGAATCCTTGATTAAACGCTGCTGTTCCTGCGGCGCTAAGCCGGGATAAACCAGCCGAACGTTAGTCTCTACTGTCGTTTTGGTTTTAGTTTTCAATAATCCGAAAAAAGCCGCTAAAGCTTTGGCGAATGCATGAGAGCATTGAGGCGGTAAGTGGCCAAAGAGCGCAATGACTGACTTAACGATAATGAATTTAATCGGATGGGAGTTTTGTTTTTTAGTGTTTAACATAGAAAGTCAGGCGACTCATTTCGATAGTCAGGGAGACCTATTATCTCCCTGAAACGTTTCATTGTCAGCGAATTTATGACAGGAATTATTATTCGCTTTTGGCTGGCACAGGCTTGACAGCCGCTGGTGCATTTGCTGCTTTTAAAGTGGTTAGAGGTAAATCTGAAAGCATATGCATCAACATATCTTTTGTACCCGCTGTTCCGCCAGATACCAAGTATTTGTCGTTAATGACAAAACTAGGCACGCCATCAATTTTGAACTTAGCCGTTAATTTTTTTGCGCGCTTAATTTTGTTTTTTACCGCGAAAGAATTGATCGCTTTCACCATCCATTCTTTACCCACATCCGCTTTTTTAAACACTTCAGCCAACTGATCGTAATTGGTTGGTTGACGTTTTTCGACATGAATGCGATGGAATAACAGGGTATGAACATCTTCAAGAACACCTAATGACTCGGCAGCATAGTAAGCTTCGGCCAATAATTCCCAACTTTTGTTGAAAATCACTGGAACACGTTGAAATTGGATGGCAGGATTTTTCGTTTTTTTCCATTGGGCTAGTTGTGTTTCCATGGAATAGCAGTGTGGACAGCCGTATGAGAAGAATTCTGTGACTAGTGGCTCTTTGGCCTCAGCAGCAGGGTTGACCAAAAGATAATGTTTACCTTCGATTGCTTTTGGCCCAGCCGCAATAGCAGCTCCAGCTCCAAAAGCTACCCATAAAACCATACTGGTCAGTAACCACAACTTGTACATGATTTTTCTCCTATGAATGACGTTAACAGTTAGTCTAGTTTTTGAATGATGAACGGAATATTAACCTTGCAAAAGCTCGCATCATTGTTATCGATACACTTTGACGTTATCAAAGCCATTTTGGATTAGATGCTGCGCCTGAAGTTCACTCATCACACCTTTATCACAGTATAAAAGATAACTTTTATCCGTATCCAGCTGTTTAAACTCACGTTCAAGTTTATAAAAGGGAATGTGCAAAATTTCATTATTCGTCAAGAAAAGCGGTTTATTTTCATGCTCTTGAGGATGACGTATATCTAAAATCACGTCTTCCAAAGCTGGTGCAGATACAATATCAACTTCTGTGTACGACTTTTCGCCTTCGAGCACTTTATCTATCGGAATTGTGACCTGATTCGCTATCGCCTGCTCCAACACGGCAAAATCAAATCGCTCTTCTTCAATCGCCACCCGCTCTTTTTTAGCCGCTATCGTTGGTTTATCGGAAATAACCCCACAATATTCAGGCATATTGGCAGCAAATTCTGCGGTACCTATTTGCTGAGCAATTTCAATAATTTCTTGCTTGTGCATTGAAATTAAGGGCCGTAACACTAAGTCTTCAACAGCTCCGTCAATGGCATTAAGATTTTTCATGGTTTGGCTAGACACTTGTGCGATCGCCTCCCCAGTTACTAAAGCCGGTAATGTTTTATGTTCTGCTATCGCGCTGGCTGCTCTCAGCATCATACGTTTGAGCAGCACCCCCATGTAAGCGTTATCGACCTTGGTCAGTAATTCTTCGACAACACCTTCAAAAGGTACGGTTGTGAATAACACGCGATGCGAAGCCCCATATTTTGACCATAAATAATGGGCCACTTGCTTCACGCCCACCTCATGGGCTGAACCACCCAAATTGAAGAAACAAAAGTGCGTTCTTACGCCTCTTCGCATCATCTGGTAACTCGAAACCGTGGAGTCAAAACCGCCTGAAATCAAGCTTAAACACGCATCTTGCATACCAAGAGGGTAACCGCCAATACCACGATGCTTGGAACGCACCATAAACAACCGATCTTTGACCACTTCAATAGCGAGTTCAATATCGGGTTTTTTGAGTTTGACCTGGCTGGAGGGAAAAGCTTTGAGAATTTCGCTGCCTAATTCGCGTTCTAAATCGATGGAGCGAAAATCATGTTGGCCCGTTCGCTTGACTCTGACACAAAAAGAGTGGTGATTAAAATCGTCTTGGAGCTGTTGCATAACAATGTCGCGTAGATGCGCACGATCGTTGAAATGATAATCATCACATAACAAAACCCACTCTATTCCAGGTGTATGCTGCAATTTTTCTTGCATGGCTTGAATCAGATCGGGGTGGTTACAGCTGGGAATGACGTCAACACGATCCCAATCTCCTCTGACCTTGAAGCCGTCATCCACACCTTTAAGTATGCGTTTTATATTAACTTTCAGTTGCTTGATAAAGTTTTTACGCACAGGGCGGCTTTTTACAATGATTTCTGGGAAAAGCTTAATGACGAACTTCATAACACATCTCTAATAAATTTGGATCGAATCGCGATGGCGATTGTACAATAGCTGATCCAAATTTTCAGCCCATACGTACACGATGAACCTCATTAGCCTTGCTTATGGTAACGTTTTAATTAAATTATCGATAAATCAATGCCATAGCCCATGAAAATAAGTGATACACGTTTAGAAGGAAGAAGGTAGCCACCTCTCAAAACTCAGGCACTCGCTCAAAAAATGTGGGTTTACCTTACATATCACTCACAACAATGGGTATTGGATGGTTTTCACAACGATGAAACCAGATGGCTAGTTTAATAATCAAAAGAGAGGCGTTGAAAATTTTATCGTAATTTTCAACGCTAGTTAGCAAGCTAAAACTTGCTATGCCGTTTGTGAGACGATGTCGTTTTCAAGTATTAGGCGATCATTTTTCAATTTCATCTATATATTTTTACAGTCACTTCCTATTTTTTATCATATTTGCAAAAAAACTAACTGGCTGCGTTAGCTTCAAAATAATTCATTAAGATTTGGTTAAGTAAAATCCATTATGTTGAAAAAACAAACAAAGAATTTTATACTGCTTCAAAATAAAATTTTCTAAATAGGAAGTGACTATAAATTTTTTAAAAAAGGGATAGCCATGATAATTGACAGAAAACACTTAGAGATATTAAAAAACCAAGGAGCTATTCATTTACCAGGATTTATATCGACTATCGGTATAAATAAAATAAAAAAGGCAATGAATGAAATTTTAAAAGCAGCCGCTGACGCGACCGTTCCTCAACGAGGCGAGCGTCGGCGTGAGCCCGTCGCTGGAGACCATCTGAG
>JBCCZV010000012.1:0-48119 GCA_039187085.1 Pseudomonadota bacterium | reverse complement strand
CCAGTATTGGCCCTTGGCTTGACCCCGATGACACTGGCACGCTCGCTATCAATGGCTCCAACGGCTGCCCTGTCACTGTTTCCGTGGATGTCAATCAACCTGACCCCAACGGGCCTGCTATTACCTATGCTGCCATTCTCTCTTCACCCTTAAACGACCCAATCTATCAATGGGATTTTGATCGTGACGGCTCTATTGACTCTCAAGAAGCCAGTGGAGGCTTTACTTACCCAGATAACTTTGTGGGTAATGTTCAAGTCACTATTATTGAGCCTGAATCAGGTTGTATGACGCAAGGCTCAGCAGCTATTACCGTGCAAAGTGCCGGACTTAAAGCAGCACCCAGTTTTCGACAAAAACGTGCTGTTGCACCAGAGAGTTGCGAAGCCATTAAAACACAACTTTCGCGCTTACCCATGATGATTATGATAGAAGAGCAACCAGAAGTTCAACCCGAGCAGGAGAGTGGAGATACACAACAACCCTCTCCCACTATTCCTCTTGAAAGCTCAGGTAATAGCAGCGGTGGAGGCCTATTTTTAGAGAATCTACTTTTACTATTTATTATGGTAATTTGGTCGAAAGTTTCGAAGAAGTGGCAATAGAGCCAGCTCGAATAAATTCAACAATCATTTTACACAACTGATGAAATACATCAGTATTGAAATACTGAGCTGTAAGGCGAAATGAAACAACCAGAAAGCCTTAAATCAAATAATGTATCGGAAAAAATATTAAAAATTCGAATTTATACAGATTTTTCTCAACCCCTCTACAAGCTCACGACGCTCTGTTGGATTAAGGAAATCACCTATTTCAGTCTTTTGACCTTGAAAAAGTATGTAAACACGAATCAAATCAAACGAAACATTTTCTTGATCAACAATAAACTTTGTCCAAATACGAGGGAAACGTTGTTCATAAATACTCGCCCCTTGTTCTTCAATAAAGTCAAAATCATATTCACGAAAGATTAACTTTTGTTTACGCTGAATTTTACGAAAAAAATAAACAATTCCTAAAGTAACGACAGAAAACTCTATACCGACAAAAGGCAAAATTAACCATAAGCCTAGGTAGGCAAAGAAAATTCCGGCCGCCAAAGACGGCAAGGCCGCAAGACAAACTAGCAACAGATTAAAACGAAAACTTGCCGACAGATTAGGCACTAAAGTAATGACATCAACGTCTGTCTCTGTTTGCGAAAATTTAATCATTGCGCGTTATGAAGCTGCATTTCATAGCATTATTGTGGTATTAACATTAGAATATATTCAGTTGCACCAGGAAGAAAGGGGGTTCTTTTGCCTTGAATCCAAGCCTCGTGATCCGACAAATAATAAGGTGACAATGGATGTCCACTTTGCCCGGTAGGTAATTGTAAAATTCCCTCATCTTCATTACCTGGAGAAACCACCATACGTTGCGACTGACCAAAATTTTGTTGTTGTACCTTCATTAAGAAATCATCCCCGCCCACACCTTCAGGAGATGGGTTTAACCAAGGCGATAAGAACTCTAATGCATGGGTTAATGGATGAACAACGGCAACTTGATTCCATTCACCCCAGGTGCGGCCTTCGATAGGACCAATTTCAATTAAGTCGTTAAAAGTTTGTTCGATAATTGAGAGTAACCAAGCATCCCAATTTGGCATGGAAGGTGGTAACCAAGCAGGCGGCTGTATCGTTATCAATTGCCAAATAGCATTTTCCCATTGACGACCAGCACGATAATAATCAAAAGTTTCATTGTCTAAACGCAATTCTTGAAAATAATAATCCAATAAATCGGCGTGAACATAATCACGCGCCTCGCGTATCAATCGATAGGCCACACTATCAGCACTTGCTTTTTGATTCCAAGATTTTATTTGATTGAAAAATACTGTTTGATGTGCACTCAGTATGGCCTCGTTACGTTCAAGCAAGCCCATAAAAAGCTGATACCAATGCTGCATAAACCTGGCTTCTTCATCTTGTTGCATGTCATGCATATCTTGTTCAGTAATGCCTTTTTGCTCTTGTAATCGTTGAGCAATATGTTTGCTTCTCGCCCCCAAAGCATAACGCCCAGTACCAAGAAAAGGATCCCAGCTTGGGTCAACAACACGACTGTTTGCCGTTGCGACAAAGCCGGTTTGAGGTGTAATAACTCGAGGATAATCATTAGGATCTTGGTAACCTTGCCAAGCTTTATCACCTTTTGCCCAGGAGGTAGGGAGGCGGCCATCGTAACCTAAACGTTTTGGTACCGCCCCTGCAATGGTCCATCCAATATTACCTTTATCATCGCCTGCTACAAAATTTTGTGCAGGCATCCACATGCGGTTAGCTACTGATAAAGCATCGTTAAGACTTGAGGTTAATTCCAGTTCTAAAAATTTTAAATTCGCTGCTTGCCTATCATGAAGAACCCAACGATACGCCATAAGCTGGCCTTGCTTATTTTTACCAATAACAGGCCCCCATTGTGTTTCCCTCACTTCTATTGTGTGGGTTTCGCCACCTCGAATAGCAATATTTTCTTGAAAGCGAGCAAAAGGCCGCCAACCCTCTGGTGTTAAATACTCGCTTTCGTCTGCATTGACTTCAAGCAGAATAACATCATGAAAGTCGCCATAACTGTTGGTAAAACCCCAAGCAATACGCGTATTACTCCCAACGACCATGGCCGGCATGCCAGGTAAAGTCAGCCCAATAACTTGCTGTGCTTGATTATTATGAGTAAACGCAATGGAGGCTTTAAACCAAGTGTTAGGCACACGAATATTTAAATGCATATCATCAGCGACAATGGCACGCCCATCATGCGTTTTGGTTTTATCGACTGCCCAGTTGTTACTTCCGACAACCCTATCTTTCGCTAATGGCTTTAAATAGGCATTGAGTGACAACAAACCACGTGTTACCGGAGGCATATCTGGAATTGTTAAAGAAGGTATTGAAATCGGAAATAACGGCGTATCCCACTTACCAAGTGTTGGCAGAAAAAAATCAAATTGCTCAGGAGTCAAAACACTTTTCAACTGCGCTAGATGCCTTTCTTGATTACCATCCGCAGGTTGCAATTGTAAATACATGGCAAAAATACTTAAAATCGAATCTTCTAAGAGCCAAGCTTGAGGTGTTTCTCGCAAAAGCAAATATTCAAAAGGGTAAGTGCCTAACTGATTGAGCCCAGCATTAACCCCTTTGACATAACTTTCTAATTGTTTCCGTTCATTAGGTGCTAATTGTGCGACAAGATTTTTCGCTCGAACTCGTAAGCGATGAGCTCGAGTTCTCTCATCTTGAACCATCAGAGAAGCACCAAGTAGCGCCGCCAACTCTCCTGAGCTAGTTCTACGCAATAAGTCCATTTGAAAAAATCGTTCTTGAGCATGCACAAAACCCAGCGCATAACTCGCGTCACTGCGCGAACTGGCCTCTATGCTAGCCATACCCAACCGGTCACGCTTAATAACTACCTCAGAATCTAAGCCTAATACACTAACTTCGCCATTTAACAAAGGTAAACTACGTTGTAAGTGCCAGTACACACTAGCAATCGCTAAAGCTACAGCACTTAAGATGACAATTATTATTTTTATTATCCATTGCATCAGTTTACCCTCTTAAGAATAACAGTGGATTTTTGAATGTATCAAATAGAAAGTTTTGTCCAAACGGGGCAATGATCGGAAGGCTTCTCCATAGCTCTTGCGATATAATCAATGCCCACTTCTTTGATATGTGGCTCTAAGGTTTCTGATACTAAAACGTGATCAATACGAAGACCACGTTTAGGATCATCATCAAAGCCTTTACTACGATAGTCAAACCAACTATAGAGCTCCGAAGACTCTGGATGTTTTATCCGATAAGAATCAAACAAGCCCAAGCTTAACATGCGTTGATACCACTCCCGTTCTTCGGGTAAAAAGCTACATTTTCCCGTTCTCAACCAACGTTTCGCATTGTTAGGACCAATACCAATATCAATATCTTGCGGTGAAATATTAAAATCTCCCATAACAACAAGGTGAGACGATTCTTTAAGCAATAAACTAAGATGCTCTTGTAAATCAGCGTAAAATTTTTCTTTCGCAGGAAATTTTGTGGGGTGGTCTCTCGATTCACCTTGTGGAAAATAACCATTCACAACCCAAACATTGCCTTGCTCAGATTCTAACAGTGTCGAAACCAAACGCCTTTGTGCCTCGGCCTCATCAGTAGACATCCCTTTGATAACATTCAGTGGTATGTTTTTAGTAAGCATGGCCACGCCATAATGTCCTTTTTGGCCATGAAAAGCCACGTGGTAACCCAAGGCTTCAACATCTTTAATGGGAAACTGCTCGTCAGAGACTTTGGTTTCCTGTAAGCCAATGACATCAGGTTGATGAGTATTTACGATGGCTTCCAGTTGATGCAAACGTGCACGAATGCTATTTATGTTGAAAGATAGTATTTTCATTCGATTTCTTTTCTCTTTGTCATTCTCATGTTTTTGGGATTGAATCTAGGCAAGCCATTGCTTGCCGTCTTCTGTCAAACCTGAAGACAGCCAGGATAATGAACAAGTATCTTTTTGTGGTGATAGTAATCTCACATCAAAAACCATGAGTTCGTCTCGACGAAAAGCATGCACTTTTAAGGTTTCACCGACGGAATAGCTACGAATGAGCGAATCCACATTTTGCTGCGTTACTTTCAAACCATCAACAGCAATAATCACATCACCAGCAGATAATCCCGCTTTTTGAGCACTACCACCAGTGTAACAGATCGCAAGCTCGGCACCAGAAACATGACTTTTAAACTGTGCGCCCAAATTCGGTTGCATTAAAGATGAAAGCGCCGAAAGCTCCGTGCTATAACCGCCTCGATCTGTATTTTCTTTGCGAGGCCGTAATTGACATTGAACTCCCAACTTCTCTAACCACATTTCCACAGGAAAGTCATCCGTGCTGTAAACGGTATTATCCAAAAATTCTGTAACCTCAACACCTGTCGCTTTTTTGATGATCGAAGGCATGGCTCTTTCTTCAATACCTTGTTGTGTTTGGCCATAATCTACCCATAACAAACGCATGACATCCGCTAAGGATTTTTGATGGTTTGTTTGTTCACGGATATATTGATCTAAGCCAAGTGCAATTAAAGCTCCTTTTGTGTAATAACTCACAATCGCATTGGGTGCATTTTCATCTTGTTTATAAAACTTTGTCCAAGCATCAAAACTCGATTCAGCAACGTGTTGTTTTAATCGTCCAGGATTGCGCCATACGCTAGTGATAGTCTTCGCCAAAGCATCTAAGTAATCATCTGCGGTGATGAGTCCACTTTTCACTAAAGCTAAATCATCAAAATATGATGTAAAACCTTCAAATACCCAAAGTAGTTCCGTATAACTCTCTTGTGTCAAATCATAGGGGAAAAATTTAGCAGGTTTAATACGTTTCACATTCCATGTATGAAAATATTCGTGGCTACACAAACCGAGATAAGTACGATAACCGGGTTTTATTTCGTCGGTTTTATCGGTAACTAATGGCAAGTCAGCACGCTTACAATGCAAGCTTGTTGACGCTCTATGTTCTAAACCGCCGTATCCTTCACCCAATATGTAAGTCATAAACACATAACGCGCCATGGGAGCTGGCTCACCAAAAAATCGAATGTGATATTCACAAATGATTTTGAGATCTCGACAAAGTCGCTCCATGTCTGTGCGATGTTGGCCAACTAACACCACATCATGTGGTACTCCACAAGCTTCGAAAGTCGCTAAAGTAAAGTCAGCCATTTCCACAGGGTGATCAATTAAGTCATCATAATTTTTAGCTTCATACTCACCAAATCCATAACGTTTCGCCGTTTTTTCTTGCAGTGATGTTGCTATACGCCAGTTATGCTGTTCAAGCGGAGGTGGGTTAATCGTTACAGAAATAGGTTCTTCTTCGAAACCCACAACGGCTAAGAACACACTGGTTCCGTTAAAATACCCATGAGTTTGATCCAAATGGGCAGCTCTCACAGATAAGTCCCACGCATAAACCTGATAGGTGACTTCTAGTGTTTTTTTAGTAGGTGGAAATTGCCAAGTGGTTTTATCGAGTTTGTTCACAACGAGAGGTTTACCTTCACTGGTTGCCGAAAGCTGCGTAATATTTTTTGCAAAATCACGAATCATGTAACTTCCAGGAATCCAAACAGGTAATGCAAGGCAATGCCCAGCTTCTGATGGCAAAGTGATTTCCATGCAAACTTCGAACAGGTGAGCAAAGGGGTCGATGGGCGTAATACGATAATGTATGTTATGGTTCATAATTTCTCGTTTTTTGGAATAAGAAAATACGGATAAGGATTGCTTGTGGCCTCGATAGCAAGGATATTCAAACCACAAAATAATTTAATCAGTCAAAAATTTTTCCAGGATTTAAAATCCCTTTGGGATCAAAAACTTTTTTGATGGCTCGCATATATTCAATTTCTTCTGGTGAACGCGAGTAAGACAAGTAATCTTTCTTAAGCAACCCAACACCATGCTCTGCCGAAATACTGCCTCGATACTTTTGGACAACTTTAAAAATCTGTTGACTGACGTCACCGCAGCGTTGAGTAAAATCTTCGATCGAAAGATTTTCAGGTTTTAAAATATTTAAATGCAAATTGCCATCGCCAATATGCCCAAACCATATAACTTCCCATTCTGGATATTGTTGATTCACTAGTGCATCCACTTCATCTAAAAAAGCTTTGACGTGTGAAATAGTAACAGCGATATCATTTTTATAAGGTTTGTAAGGCGCAATACTTTCAGAAATATTTTCGCGTAAAGCCCAGAGCTTTTGATATTGTTCTTGCGATTGGCTAATAACGCCATCGATAACCCAATCATTTTCAACGCAGCTCTCAAATAACGAGATAGCTGTTTCCAACTCCTGAGCATTTTGTTGATCAAACTCAATCACAGCATAAAAAGAAGCAGGAGAATCGAAAGGTGCAGACAGATTTTCGTCTTTTAAAACATGTTTCATCGCTTTATCAGAAAAAAACTCAAAAGCGGTTAAATCTAACCCTCCACGAAATGTTTTTAACACTGGGTAAATGCTAACCAGTTCAGATAACCCTAAAACCATCACCACTAAATCTCTTGGTGGTTTTGCCAGTTTTATTGTTGCCTCTACAATAAAACCTAAAGTCCCTTCACTACCAATAAAAAGATTTTTAAGATCATAACCCGTTGCATTTTTTATCAACCCTTGGTTGATGTGTAGGACATCGCCTTTTCCAGTAACCACCGTGAGGCCCAATACCCAGTCCCGCGTCATACCATAACGAATAACTTTGATACCACCGGCATTGGTACCCAAATTTCCGCCAATTTGACTCGAACCGACGGAAGCAAAGTCAACCGGATAATAAAAATCTTTCTCTTGTGCAAACTCTTGCAAAGTTTGCGTGATAACACCCGCTTCACACACGCAAGTTTGCTCGATAGGATCGAAGCTATGTATGCGGTTCATGGCATCAAAACTTACCACAATTTCATGATCGGTAGCACAAGCACCGCCACTTAAACCCGTCCGACCGCCGCTAGGCACAAGAGCAATTTCCTGCTCATTCGCCCAAAGCACGATTTTCTTAACATCATCCGTTGAACGGGGAAAAACGATAACACTAGGCGCTGGTGGATAAAAATTTGTCCAGTCTTTGCCATAGTGTTGCCTGTCATCGTCAGACGATAAAGTCTTCAAATGAGGCAGTAGACTTTGTAATTGCTTTTCAATATTTTCTGCCGTCAATTGCTGTGGTAAAGGCATCTTATCGTTTCACCCTTCTAATTTACATCACCCGCTTCAATTTTAGCCCAGGTGTCACGCAGTGTAACCACACGGTTAAAGACTAAATGGCCGGGTCGGCATTCGTGTCGATCAGCCACGAAATAACCTTCTCGCTCAAACTGAAAACGCGTTTCCGCAACAACGTCGGCCAGTCCCTCTTCAACTCGACAATCCGTTAAGATTTCGACGGATTCAGGATTTAAAGCCTCATGGAAATCTTTGATATCTGCGGGATCCGGCTGACTAAATAAACGATCATATAATCTGATGGTCGCAGATTGACTCTTCTGGGCAGATACCCAATGAATTACACCTTTAACTTTACGACCTTCAGGATTTTTACCCAATGTCTCGGCATCATAAGTGCATCGTAATTCTGTAATGCGACCGTCACTATCCTTTATGACATCATGGCATTGAATAACATAAGCATTACGCAGCCGTACTTCCTTCCCTAAAACCAAGCGTTTATATTTTTTGTTAGCCGATTCACGAAAATCCGCTTCATCGATATACACTTCTTTCGAAAAATAAATATCTCGACTTCCCATATCTTGCTGAGGATGTTTAGGCGCGGTAAGCTTTTCAAGCTTGTCATCAGGATAGTTTTCAATCACGACCTTTAGTGGACGTAAAACCGCCATAGCTCGTTCGGCATTTTTGTCCAAGTCTTCTCGAACACAATTTTCAAGCACCCCCATTTCGATGACATTATCTTTTTTGGTGATACCAATACGCTCACAAAAATCTCGAATTGAAGCAGGCGTATAACCTCTTCTTCGCATACCAGAAATCGTGGGCATACGTGGATCATCCCAACCTTCAACAATACCTTCGTCGATCATTTGGCTGAGTTTTCTCTTACTCGTTACTGTATATTGCAAGTTCAACCGTGAAAACTCTATTTGTTGGGGACGACCTTCAATGGTTATATTCTCTAAGATCCAGTTGTATAAAGGACGATGATCTGCAAACTCCAAAGTACAAAGGGAATGAGTAATACCCTCCAATGCATCGGAAATGCAGTGCGCAAAATCATACATGGGATAGATGCACCAGTCATTGTTTGTACGAATGTGGTGCTCGTGACGAATGCGATAAAGCGCAGGATCTCGCATATTCATATTCGGTGAAGCCATATCGATTTTTGCTCGTAAAAGATGCTCGCCATCTTTAAACTCACCGCTTTTCATGCGTTCAAATAAAGACAAATTTTCTTCAATAGAACGATCGCGAAATGGGCTATTTTGTCCAGGCTCTGTTAACGTGCCTCTACATTCACGTATTTGTTCCGCAGAGAGGCTATCGACATAAGCTTTACCTGCTTTAATAAGCTCTACAGCAAACTGGTACATGGCTTCAAAATAATCTGATGCATATTTGGGTTCTTGATGCCAATGGAAGCCCAGCCATTTCACATCTTCGGCAATCGACTCAGCAAACTGAATATTTTCTTTGGTAGGGTTAGTGTCATCAAAGCGCAGGTTGCAACGGGCATTTTGAAATTCGCTGGCTAACCCAAAATTTAAACAAATAGACTTAGCATGACCTACGTGAAGATAGCCGTTTGGTTCTGGTGGGAACCGTGTAAAAGGACTTTGGACCTTGCCGGAAGATAAGTCTTCTTCAATAATTTGGCGAATAAAATGATTAGGGGTTGATTCTTTTGTCGAATTATCACTCATTTATTTATCTCTAAACACGCTTCAAATACAGAGGCTTAAACGTCGCAAAGCAACATTTAAGGTACTCAAGGTAAAAACTTGTACACTTATCTTAAACCCGAAGGCTTTAATTAGTTTGGTATGAATTTGCATCACAGCATACTTGGTTCTTAAAACAGTATCTACCGATAGTGTCAGCAGGTTAAGTGCAATGCAAGAAGAGATTACAAAGCTTAAAAATCAATCAATTTGAGCGAAGTCAATAGCCCTCGAACAATCCGCGAATGATTCACAGAGTTATCCTCAAATTCTGGGGATAAGCATGACGGAATTGTTACAAATAACACAGAAATTTTCAAAAACCAAAACTACAAAAATGTCACTTTTTGCCGATAAAGACATCAAGATTCCATCTAATTAGAGCAAAAAATGCATGATAAAGCACTTCAAATAGGGATTTACATCCTTGTTTTTACTGTAATTATTGGTTGTCAAACGCCTAATCCTGCACCCTATTCAAAAAGTCATGGTGTCATTGAAAAAGACATTGATGAGATTCGTTTAAATGAACAAGAAACTCGTCAACGTTCTGCGGTGAAGTGGAAAGGTCAAAAAAATGAAGTCGCCACAATTGCATTACGACAAGTTTTACCAGAATTATTCATTAAAGATTTCTCTATTAATAAAGATAGTGTTTTTTTTGCACATGCTTTTGCACACTTGGTTTCTCAAACCGGCTATTTAACCTCCACTTCTCCCGAATTAGCCGACTATTGGCTAGATGTGTCTTACAGCATCTATAAACCTTTTTATCTATCTTCACAGCAGCAAAAAACCTTAATGGAACAAATTCTTGAACATTATTACTTTTTTGACTGGCGGTTTTTCGGTATAGATCAAAATTTTATCAATCTGCGTTACCATTTAATCCACGCAGAATCGGGTAGACTGGTTAAAGAATTTAGTGTTTCTACTACTTTAGGTCATTGTGAACATCCAGAACGCTCTTACATCATTCCAGCCAGAGATGGTAAGGCTTTTCGTTACTATACGTCTTCAGTAGGCCAAACCTTAATTGCGAATATCAATCAGTCACTCTCCGAAATTATTCGATACCTAAAGCCCAAATGGTTAATATTTTCTATTGAAAAAATGGAGCGTTATCATCTTGTTATTAATCAAGGCCGAGAACACCTCAACCCCAACGACCAATTGCATTTAATCTATACACACCCACCGCTACCGAGAAATGCACAAACGCCTCCTTTTCATACTCCTTATACAGGGCAAAGGTATGAGATACTTGGTCGTGTAAAAATTGTTTCAACCTCAAAACATCATGCTATTGGCCATGCAATGAATTTCTCACCCAAATTGCTCAAATCTGGAGACAAAGTGTTATTGAAGAAATACCTGGGGTGGCCTTTGTTCGAATCCACCGCCCAAGCCGGCGAATGTCTATGAATGCTAAAAATAGAAGATTTTTTTAGCTCACCTTTAAAAATTTATGCGCTTTTTGACAAACTTATGCCTAGAAAACAGACGATACCCTTTCTAAAACCAAAAAGGTTTCATTCTTCTCCTTTTCCTTGC
Organism: Pseudomonadota bacterium; assembly: GCA_039187085.1. Classification (GTDB taxonomy): domain Bacteria; phylum Pseudomonadota; class Gammaproteobacteria; order Enterobacterales; family JBCCZV01; genus JBCCZV01. The sequence continues at coordinate 37,031 of JBCCZV010000012.1, read as the reverse complement.
CTCTTTAGTTAAATATAATTGTCTTTAAAACGTCATATTACATGACTATTATCGTCAAATACGTGTCCCAAGTGAGACCTGATTTATGTTGAATGTGGAAAGATTGCTCGAAGAAAAAGCGCCACCTCTATATACTAAGCATGAAATATTTAGAAAATCATTTCTTTTTATCTTCAAGCGCTTGTTTCGAGAAAGAGAATTAAACCAATTTATTTTAGAAAACCAAAATGCTTATGGTTTTGACTTTGTTGATCAAATTCTCGATTTTTACAATTTTTCTTATTCAGTTAATCATAAACAATTAGAAAATATCCCTGCAACAGGGCGAGCTGTAATCGTCGCTAATCATCCTTTAGGCGCATTAGATGGTATTGCTTTACTTGATTTGGTTCGTCGTGTACGACCTGATGTTAAAATAGTGGCTAACGAGCTTTTGGGTTACTTAAAACCTTTGCAAGATCTGTTTCTACCTGTTGATAATTTAGGTTATCAATCAACACGTGCGCAAGTAAAAGCGGTTCAAAATTGGCTTAACGATGATCACGTGGTTATTATCTTTCCTGCAGGGGAAGTCTCACGCGCTGGTTTTTTTGGTATACAAGATACTTCCTGGAAGAAAAGTTTTGTGACTTTTGCTGAAAAATCATTAGCCCCCATTATTCCTATTCATGTTGACGGTAAAAACTCTTTACTGTTTTACATTGCTTCTATGCTTTATAAACCATTATCTACTTTCTTGCTGGTTCGCGAAATGTTCAAACAGTACTCACACTCCTTGGACATTACCGTGGGTGAACAAATTTCTTCGCAACATTTAGCTGACTCAAATTTAACGACTACATCGAAAGCAAGACTGGTCAGGAAACATCTTTATCGTATTGGACACAATAAAAGACCCCTTTTAAAAACCGTCAGAGCCGTTGCACATCCACAAGACCGTCAAGAGCTCATGCAGGCAATCAATGAGTGTGAAAAACTAGGCGAGACGAATGACGGCAAAAAAATTCTCCTATTCCAATACAAATCTGAACAATCGGTCATACTCAAAGAGTTGGGACGCTTGCGAGAATACACCTTCAGGTTTGTCGGAGAAGGAACCGGTAAACGCTTTGATAATGATGAATTTGATTATCATTATGATCACTTGATTTTGTGGGACGATAAAGATCTTGAAGTTGTTGGAGCATATCGCTTTGGTAACACCAAGACCATCCTCGATACGAAAGGGCCGGAAGGGTTATATACCAGTTCGTTATATTCCTTTAGTCCTCAAATGAATGTGATTCTAGAGAAAGGCTTAGAGTTAGGGCGGAGCTTTGTACAGCCTAAATATTGGGGGCGTAGAAGCCTCGATTATTTATGGTTTGGTATCGGTGCTTACCTGAGAAAAAACCCTGACATACGTTATTTGTTTGGAACGGTGAGCATTAGTGCTAGTTACAACACATTCGCCCGAGAAATGATGACATATTTTTATCAGCTACATTTTCCCTACAAAGAACGTGTAGCAGTTTCCTCTAGCCCCTTTACTATCAATACCGATAATCTTGAAAACTTCAAAAGCCTCTTTAAGGGTGAGAGTTACAGCCAAGATTTCAAAGTTTTAAAAGAGCAACTTAGTCACTTGGGATACAGTGTCCCAACGTTATATAAGCAATACTCAGAGTTGACGACCCAAGGGGGCGTTGAGTTTTTAGAATTTAGTATCGATCAAGATTTCAATAATTGTCTTGACGGGCTTGTATTGGTAGATATTGATCAATTGAAGCCTAACAAAAGATCGCGTTATATTGCGAGCTAAATCCTGATCTCTTAGCTCAGATGAAGTATACTGATTAAGCTTAGGTATACTTCATTTAAATGAGCTGTATCATGTCTAATGCACTGATTACAAAAGAAAAAGCACTAAAACGCCATTCTTCGTCAATCTATTTATCTGACGAAACCCCACTTTATGCCACCGCGCATAAACGTATTCTGTCTGCCTTCTTACCAGAAATCTTGGATATTGAAGCTTTCGCTACCCGAAGCCAAGACCATTTAACTTGTCGTATTGAAGCTAAAATTCCTATCCGTGACATGGAAATTCCTATTTATTCCATCGCAGTGGGTGATGATGATTTATCGAAACCTGTATTGGTGTTTGTTGGTGGTATTCACGGTATTGAACGCATAGGAACGCATGTCGTCAACTCATTTCTACAAACAATAATTGAACGATTGCTATGGGATGATAGCTTAAAAACAGAATTAGAAAAATACCGTTTACTGTTTATTCCACTCGTCAACCCGAGCGGTATGTTTTTTAATATCCGTTCCAATGCAGAAGGCATCGACTTGATGCGAAATGCGCCTATTGATGCGGTTGAAAGAACACCTATGCTGGTTGGCGGCCAACGCTTTTCGCCTAAACTTCCTTGGTATCGAGGAGCGACGGAGAAACTAGCCGCTGAAAATAATGCATTGCTTAAGATTATGCGTGAACAAGTTTTTCCTTCACGCTTTAGTATACTCCTCGATTGCCATAGTGGTTTTGGGTTTCATGATCGAATTTGGTTTCCTTATGCCTATCGTCGTCACCCCATCGGTATTTTAAAAGAAATTTTTTCGTTAAAACTCTTGTTGGATCAAACCTTGCCACACCACAATTATACCTTCGAGCCACAAAGCACTCATTACATCACGCATGGTGATTTTTGGGATTACTCATATAAGCTTTCTAAACAAGAGGCAGAAGGATTATTTATACCGCTAACACTCGAAATGGGGAGCTGGCGTTGGGTCAAAAAAAACCCATTACAAATGGTTAAGATGATGGGGTTATTTAACCCCGTCAAACCCCATAGGCTTTCTCGTACCAAGCGCCGTCATTTACCTTTCTTTGAATTTCTTGCCCGAGCTGTTTATTCTCATAAAAATTGGTTGCCCACAGGACAACAGAATCATGCACTTGCCCAAGCAGCACTCTCTTATTGGTTCAAAAATAAATTACCATGAAAATCGTTTTGATTCGTGGACTGATTAGAAATCAGTTTCATTGGGGAAAATTTCCACAAGCCCTCAAAAAATATTTGCCGACAAGCGAATTATATTTTATCGATATACCTGGCAATGGTGCTCGTCACTACGAAAAAAGTCCTGATAGTATTAAAGATATGGCGGATTATTGTTATCAAACAATGGAAAAAAATGCCATCAAGCCACCCTACCACCTTATTGGGATTTCTTTGGGAGGCATGATAACAATGGACTGGGCTGCTCGTTATGAACAGCAAATTGCGAGTGGGGTGTTAATTAATTCTAGTGCCTCCAACCTATGCCAATGGCATCAACGCTTCAATCCCACCAATCTCCTGACACTCTTCAAATTTTTAACGGCCAGAAACAATTTTCGCCGTAAAGAAGCTTGTATTCTGCAACTGACGAGCAATGCTCATCAAAGAGACTGGCATTTGATCAATCAATGGGCACAGTTACATCAGCAATTTCCTAGTACTTTGCAAAACACTTTACGGCAAATGCTAGCGGCTTCGCGTTTCACTACACCCCCAATAAATATTCCAATCTGCGTTGCAGCTAGCCGGAACGACCACCTTGTCAGCGTTAGATGCAGCGAAGCTATTGCGAAACATTATAATAGCGATATTTTCTTCCATCCCACCGCGGGCCATGACTTACCCCTGGATCAACCTGAATGGTTGGCTTCACAGCTATCAAGTTGGTATAGCGGTCTTTAAATCAATAGAAGCCTCGGACCAAATTCGTTGACAAAAAGATTCCAGAGGCTCTTCACACCCCTCTTTGAACCATTTTGCTAAACCTTCAGCCGTATTGGGAAAAACAATGCGGCTAACCGATTCAAATTCAGTCCAGCGAGAAATGACATCGGCCGTTATCTGCTCTGTCCGCATTCCTAACCCTAGTTGCTCTAATGCAAGCGCATTAGAAAGTTGTTCTGCTTGATTAGCTGTCGGCTTAGATAATAACTTTTTATTTAAATGAATCGCTTCGGAACAAAGGGTAAAACCAGAATTAGTAATCACACCACGACAACGGCGTAAATCAGACATAAAATTTTCACGGCTAAATGTTTTAACGTGTAAATGCCCTAAGTCACGAGGCGTATCAACCGCCGCATAGAATTTGAAATTGACATTATTGACAACTTTCAGTGTTTGTATGACTTGATCAACTACCTCGTGAGGTAGGTAAACCAGAAAAAAGTCCTCAATTTCTTCACTAGGACGAGGGAGCTCAATCAGGGGTGGAGCGATAGGGTAGTTCCAGTGATACCAATGAAAACCAATATGATGTGAGTTGGGTGCAAAATTTTTCATAAAAAATTTAACATGAGGCCCAAACCCCACTTGTGGAATATCATACGCAAAAGCATTTTGGTGGCTAAGCCCGTAACAATTTCGACCTCGACGTTTAGCAGCCCAAGCCGTAATTGGTTCAAAGTCACTGATAATGACTTCGTAATCTTCAACATTTAAGGCTTTAACATCACGATAGAATTGACCGAGACGAGATTGCATTGCAGATTTAACAAATGAAATCTTATTTTTGTAATAAGCAAACGTAAAGCCATTGAAAACTCGAAAATCTCCAAAAACATCCATATCCCACAAACGCTTTGGATCTCGCCCAGATATAATGACATCGATATCATTTCCCTGAGCTTTTAACTCAGGTATTAAAGCGCGCGCGCGCGTTAAATGCCCATTCCCCGTCCCTTGAATACCATATAGAATTTTTGTCATGTAACACCATTAAAAACCTATTCATTTCAAAGTTTACTGCAGCACACCATTATTTAATATTTAATCAAAGGCTTAGCTCGTTTGATTTTAGTTTCATCACATGTTTTTTAATCAAGCACTCATTACGATGTATTGTATCCGTATCATCCACAAGCCGCCTATTATAGGCGAGCTAGAGCAAGTGTTTCATTACTTTCATAAAAATTTCATAAGAATCATAGCTCTAAAGCTAGGGACAAAATCATCTAAAACTCAATAGTTTATTACTTCTTTATTCCCTTGAATTCACATACAATAATTGCATGAAAAATGCTCTTGTCGTTAAAAACCTGGAAAAATCTTTCGGTGCTCTGCGCGCTGTTGATAATATTTCATTTGCCATACCCAAAGGTATTTGCTTTGGCCTACTAGGCCCGAATGGCGCTGGCAAAACCACGACTATCGAGATTCTTGAGAATATCATGTTGCCGGATGCTGGCACGATAGAGTTCCCGCTTAAACCGCCAGAACAAAATTTGCAAAGTCATATTGGTATTCAATTTCAAGAGACTGCTCTGCAAGATCACTTGACCGTTGTCGAAGCATTGCAAATGTTTGGCACACTTTATGACAATCACTCTAATATTAAGAAACTGATTGAACTCTGTTTCCTCGATGACTTCCTCGATAGAGACGTCAAAAAGCTATCAGGCGGTCAACGACAAAGATTACTTTTGGCTTTGGCGTTAATTCACGAGCCTGAAGTCGTATTTTTGGACGAGCCAACCACAGGGTTGGATCCGCAAAGTCGTCGTAATTTCTGGGAATTAATAAAAGCGGTAAAAAAACAGGGAAAAACCATTATTCTTACCACCCATTACATGGATGAAGCCCAAAAGTTGTGTGATGACATAGCCATTATTGATAAGGGAAAAATTATAGAGCGCGGCGAGCCTCAACAACTTCTACAAAAACATTTTCAAAATTATTATATTGAATTACCCATCAGTACCCAAGCAAGCCTAGAAGCTGCTAATTTTGAGTTTATTAGTGAGAAAGAGGGATGGTTACGCATTCCTTCAGATAATTTGAATGCCGATTTGAATCGAATGATTCAGAACCAAATTAATCTTGAGAATTTATATATACACTATCCAAACTTAGACGACTTGTTTATCAAACTAACAGGAAGTGAATTTGCGTGTTGAGATTTAGCTTTAAACGACTTTTCACTATCTTCTTAGCCAGAAACCGCGAATTTTATCGCGATAAACCTGCTCTCATATGGAGTTTGTTGTTTCCGTTAATTTTAATCTTCGGTTTCTCAGTGATTTTTTCAGATTCAGGACAAAATCAATTGAAAATCGGGCTGATCAATACACCAGAGATTCCTGATAGCTTAAAAAAAGCACAATATGTTAGCTTTATCTTTTATGAAGATGCACTTGCCGCACAAGAAAAAGTGAATCAACATCAAATTGATGCATTAATCAATTGGAATGAAAAGCTGTACATTACAAATCAAGAATCTCCTAAAGGTTATTTATCTCAACAATTAATCGCTAACCATGCCCCTTTTCTCGAACACAAGTATGTTAGCACTAAAGTTATTCGCTACGTAGACTGGGTGTTGCCTGGCGTTTTGGGTATGAATATTATGTTCAGCTGTTTATTTGGCGTAGGTTTTGTCATTGTTCGATATCGTAAAAATGGCGTTTTAAAACGTTTAAAAGCCACACCTATTCAAGCACTTGAATTTGTGACCGCACAAATTTTTTCGCGCTTTTTTATCGTCACCTTAGTCACTACTTTTATATTTATTGCGACTAAGTTGCTATTAGGCTTCACGGTTGTTGGCAATTACTTTTATTTGTTTATCACTTTCATTCTCGGTGCTAGTGCCATGATAGCTTTAGGTTTTCTCGTTGCTTCAACGAGTAAAAGCGAGGAGTTGACCAGTGGTATGCTCAATGTGGCTTCTTGGCCAATGATGATGTTGTCAAATGTCTGGTTCAGCCTTGAGAATGCACCACAAATGATAAAAGGATTGGCAAACCTGCTGCCTCTCACGCATTTAGTGACTGCCTCGCGCTCTATCATGATTGAAGGAGCTGGGTTCGAACAAATTGCTCACCATTGGATTGCTTTATTGTTAATGTCTCTTCTTTTTTTCAGCGCTAGTGCGAAATTTTTTGATTGGGGCAGCGCCCGATAAGTAACAAATTTCTGATAATCTCACTTACCGACTTGATTCAGCCGAACACTTATTGTTACATTCAAAGCACTGCAACATTACATTTTAGGGCACTCACTCCATGCAACAAGATCGGCTAAATAATATTCGTGTCGAATATGAAGAAGTATTGAACACTCCACAGGCAGTCAAGACCCAATTGCCTTTGAACGAAACTAATAGCGACTTTATCCATCAATCACGACTCAGTATTGAAAACATTCTCGATCGTAAAGATGATCGTTTTCTCTTAGTCACGGGGCCATGTTCCATTCATGATATCAAAGCAGCCAAAGATTATGCGCTGCGCCTCAAAGCGCTACATGACCAGTATTCAGAAAAACTCTTCATTGTCATGCGTGTCTATTTCGAGAAACCGCGTACGACTATAGGTTGGAAAGGTTTTTTAAATGACCCTAACTTAAACGACTCATTCGATGTTGCGAATGGTATTCAAAAAGGCCGAGAATTATTACTTTGGTTAGCAGACTTAGGCCTCCCTGCCGGAACAGAAGCATTGGATCCCATAAGCCCTCAATATTTAGGTGATTTATTCTCTTGGGCAGCGATTGGTGCAAGAACGACTGAGTCACAAACTCATCGAGAAATGGCTAGCGGGCTTTCCATGCCCATTGGTTTTAAAAATGGCACCGATGGCAACCTCAACGTCGCCATTAATGCTATGCAATCCAGCGCTTCACCTCATCGTTTTATGGGTATCAATCAAAACGGCCAGGTCAGTTTAATTCATACCAAAGGAAATCCTTATGGTCACATTATTCTTCGCGGTGGCAAAGAGCCAAACTATGAACCAGAATCCATTGCCAGAGCCTTAAGAAAAGTTGAAGATGCAGGCGTTAAAGGAAATTTTGTTGTAGATTGCAGTCACGGAAATTCAAGTAAAGATTATACAAAACAGCCTGATGTTTTCCGAAATGTTATCGCCCAGGTCAAAGCAGGCAATCGTAATATTGTAGGGGCTATGCTTGAATCGCATATCAAAGCAGGTAACCAAAAGTTAACGGAAAACATCGAAGATTTAGCCTACGGTGTATCAATCACCGATGGTTGCATTGATTGGGAAACCACAGAAACTTTGTTGGCGGAAGCTTTTGCAACACTTTAAAAGACAAAAGCCCGTCAGTGATTTGTTAAGCACTTGGGCAGAAGAAGAGTAGGATGAACTCTCACCGTTTTAGTGAGAGTTCATCCAAAAACAATTATGATTGTCGGGCAATAATTTCAAGCTCTACACGACGATTTTGTGCGCGTCCTTGAGAAGTTGTATTGCTGGCAACAGGAAAACGTTTGCCCGCCCCGCTGACTCGAAGACGTTCCCAAGCGACACCTTTAGTTGAAAGATATTGAGCCACGCTACGCGCTCTTTTTTCTGAAAGGCCTTGGTTAAAACCATCAGAACCAACATTGTCAGTATGTCCGACAATGGAAATATCCGTATCTTTGTATTTCGCCAGTACCATACCAACACCTTTTAAGACTTCATAGAAGTTACCATTAATGTCACTGCTGCCCGAGGCAAATGTGATATTACCCGGCATGATAAGGCGGATTTTATCCCCTTCCCTTCTTACACTAACGCCCGTATTTGAAAGCTCTTCTCGCAATTTTGCTTCTTGAGCGTCCATATATGCTCCAACACCAGCGCCAACAACACCACAACCTAAAGCAGCATTTCTCGCATGCTTGCCAGATTCAATCGCACCAATCAAACCACATACAGCAGCAGCGCCTGCGCCATACAATGCGGTATTGCTCGCTTGTCTTTCTCCTGTATAGGGATTTGTGGTGCAAGCGGTTAAAGCAATTGCTAAGCTAATAGTGGTTGCCTTTTTGATGAATGAAATCATTTTTTACCCTCATTAATTTCCATGAAATTTTACTATCGCACCCTCAGGTTATTCACAACTGATCAGTGTCAAGAGTCAATACTCACTCGGTTACTTAGGTCTCGATAACTTGACTGGTATCATAATAGCATCAATATGAATTTATGCTTAATGACTTATGAACGTCTAAGATTTTGTCATTAAATTCATTGGCGACAAGAACATGCTGTATCTGCTGTTAAGTTAACGGTTCGTAGCTGCATGGTAAGAGCATCGATAAGTAACAAACGTCCCGATAAATTATCTCCGACTTTCCAAAATAGCTTACAAACCTCCATGGCTTGCAAAGAACCTACGATACCGACCAACGGCGCAGCCACTCCAGTTTCACTGCAAGACTCCTCTCGATCTTCAGCATGTTTGTAAAGACACCGATAACATGGAGAAGTAGGATGCTCATTAAAAACAGCGACCTGACCTTCAAAGCGTATTGCAGCACCAGAGACTAATGGCTTTGCCGTTTCTAGGCTCACATCATTGACAAGATAGCGGGTCGCAAAATTATCGGTGCAATCCACAATGACATCATGAGTTAACGCAAGCTCCTTGAGTGCCTTTTTGCTCAGACGTTCACAAACGGCTTGATATTCTACCTGTGCGTTAATGAGAGACAATGACTCCACCGCGGAAATCGCTTTATTTTTGCCAAGATCTTGAACTGTGTGCAAAATTTGTCGCTGTAAGTTCGACAATTCTACATGATCATCGTCGACGATAGTCAGCCTGCCAATACCCGCTGCTGCCAAGTATAATGCAACAGGGCATCCTAAACCGCCAGCGCCAACAATCAAAACGGCGCCTTGCTGCAGACGTTCTTGTCCTTCGATATCAACTTGAGGCAACATAATTTGACGGCTGTAACGTAATAAATCGTCGTCGTTTAGCATTTTTCCCCCAGCAAATTTTATCGTGTGTGTTAGGTTTTCATTCCTGTAGTGACACGAGGCTTGCCTGCAAAGTCATCAAAAGTCTCAATACCCACAAAACCTTGTTTCGCTAAATATTGTTGTAATAACTCACCTTGACGATGTCCATGTTCTAAAAATATACGACCACTCGATTTCAAACACCTAGCACTTTGTCTGATTAATGTCCTGAGTGCTTCATATCCATTATCCCCAGCAAACAGAGCCAAAGAAGGTTCGTATTTTTTTACGTCCCAAGCGATTTCATCATCTTGGTCATCAATGTAAGGAGGATTTGAAATCACAAGATCGAAAACATTGGGTTCTACCCCATCAAGCCAATGATTTTTTTTGAGCGTCACATGGTTAAGACCATAATGGGTAGCATTGGCGATAGCGACATCTAAAGCTGCTTGGCTTATATCTGTCGCTGTAACCTCCCAATGCGGTCTTTCTAAAGCGATAGCAAGAGCAATAGCCCCCGTCCCTGTTCCCACATCGATGACCTTCGCTTTATAGTCATTAGGGTAAGATTCTAAAGCCTTCTCAACCAACATTTCTGTCTCGGAGCGTGGTACCAAAGTATCCTTGTTAACCTGCAATTCGAGTGTCCAAAAATATTGCGTTTCTAAAATATACGCAAGAGGTTCGCCGTGGAAGCGCCGTTTAAGAAGGGAATTAAAATTAAGGGTTTGTTGGTTAGTTAAGGCTTTATCGTCGTGTAATCGTAAGTAAGCAGCGTCGACTGAAAAAACTTTTTGTAGAATCCAACGGGTTTCATTTAGCGCCTGCTTCAATGACAAATCAAGCTCGGAATGATGAAGATGGTACTTTCCCCACTCACAAGCTTCTTTCACCGTTGTAGGCACATTTAATGAGGTTTGCATTTAACCTTCGTTTGACATGGCAGCTAACAAATCAGCTTGGTGCTCGTTGGTTAAAGGATCAACGACTAAACCTAAATCACCTTCCATGATTTCATCCAACTTGTAGAGAGTTAAGTTAATACGATGATCCGTCATTCTGCCTTGTGGATAATTATAGGTTCTGATCCTTTCAGAACGATCGCCACTGCCTACCAATGAACGACGAGCTTCTGCTTGCTCACTTTCGTGGGCCTGCTGTTGCATTTGCATGATTCTTGATGACAAAACTGACATCGCTTTGGCACGGTTTTTATGTTGTGAGCGTTCTTCTTGACACTCTACAACGATTCCTGTTGGTAAATGGGTAATACGAATCGCCGAGTCCGTTTTGTTAACATGCTGCCCACCGGCCCCAGACGCTCGAAAAGTGTCCACACGGATATCCGCTGAATTAATCTCAACTTCGTCCAACTCATCTGCTTCAGGCATAATAGCAACTGTGCACGCCGACGTATGAATACGTCCTTGGCTTTCCGTTTCAGGCACTCGTTGAACACGATGAGCGCCTGATTCAAACTTAAGCTTCGAATAAACAGCATCGCCCACAACTCGCGTGATAACTTCCTTATAACCGCCATGCTCACCAGGGTTTTCAGAAACAATTTCGACTCGCCAACCCATACGTTCAGCATATTTGCTGTACATTCTTAACAAATCACCGACAAAAATGGCTGCTTCATCGCCACCTGTGCCCGCGCGTATTTCCAAAAAAGTGTTTTTATCATCATTCGGATCTCTGGGAAGCAATAATTTCTGAAGTTGAAGCTCAAGCTCCTCAATGTCACCTTTTGCCGTTTTGAGCTCTTCTTGCGCTAATTCACGCATCTCTTCATCATCATCCTTGAGCATTTCTTCTGCAGCTGACAAAGAATCTTCGGCTTCTTTATAGCGTTTAAAGCCAGCAACCACATCTTCGAGTTGCGCATATTCTTTAGACAACGACTTAAATTTGTTTTGATCGCTGATGATTTCAGCTTCACCTAGAAGAACACTAATTTCTTCGTGTCTTTCGACTAAGGTTTGTAGTTTTTGATATATGGATGCTTTCATAATTTCCAAAAGGGCATGTAAGGAGAAACGCTCATAGTGGCGCAGATGCTACCACCGGCAAGTGGGGTAGAGCAAGTTTGCAGTATTTTTTCGTGGAGATAGCTAGCGGGAAAACCCGGCTATTCTTTTTCTAAACCAAAGACCTGTCGGAACTGCTCAATATGCTGATTATCTTCATTGGCTCCCGCTCGACGTAAATCTAATGTGGGCTCATGTAAAAACTTATTGGTTAGGCGTTTAGAAAATTGCGTTAGTACTAGTTCGGGATCTTGGCCTTGGTTGATTAAATTTAGCGCCCTTTGTAACTCTTGAACACGAGTATTTTCATGCTTATCGCGAAAACCACGTAAAGTATCAACCACATTTTGCGACTTCATCCAGTTCATGAAATGATCGGAATGCACTTCGATGATGTCCTGGGCTTCCTCAGCAGCTTCCGAACGAGTACGCAAATTTTCTTGTATCACTTCTTGCAAATCATCGACTGTGTATAAATACACGTCTTCAAGGTCGCCAACCTGTGGCTCAATATCACGCGGTACGGCTAAATCGACCATAAACATAGGCTTACGGCGACGTTGTTTTAAAGCACTCTCCACAACACCTTTGCCCAATATGGGTAAGCTACTCGCCGTTGAAGCAACCAGAATATCTGCTTGATGCAAAACCTCAGGAATTTGACTGAGAGAAATGGCTTGCGCCCCATCAAAAGTTTGCGCTAACTCTTGGGCTCGGGCCACGGTTCTATTGGCTACTATCATGCGCTTTACACCCAAGTTAGCCAAATGGCGCGCGGCAAGCTCAATCGTTTCACCAGCGCCAACGAACAAAGCGGTTGTTTTAGACAAATCTGTGAAAATATGACGAGAGAGGTTTACTGCCGCATAAGCCACCGAAACAGCGCTGGAACCAATCGCCGTGTCTGTTCGAACTTGCTTTGCCACTGAGAAAGTTTGCTGAAAAAGACGGCTTAAACAAGCACCCAAGGTACCAGCATCCGCAGCCGATGAGTATGCTTGTTTCATTTGCCCTAGGATCTGTGGCTCACCTAAAACCAGCGAGTCTAAGCCGCTTGCAACACGCATTACGTGTTTAACAGCATCCTGATTGGTGTGCACATACAAACATGAATCGATATCTCGACGAGAAACTTGATGATAACGTGATAGCCAGTCCACCAGGTGACCAAAGCCTTCTTCCAAGTGATTGCCATAAACTTCCATACGATTACAGGTTGAAAGTATCGCTACTTCAGGGATCTGCGCTATGTTACGCACTTCACGTAATGCAGAATTGAGACGCTCGGGAGCAAATGCCACCTTTTCTCGAACGGCTACCGGAGCTGTCTTGTGATTAATTCCTAAAGCTAATAAAGGCATCTTATCTCGTTAAAATCAATACTATCATGCAGTTAAAAATTTTCAGTTGAATACGCAAAGCACCTAACGGGTAAAACTGAACGTATTATCTACGGTATACGTATGTTTTGCTCGGTTCACCTTCACGGAATACTGCCTCTACCGTAAAAAATACGTATAGCAACTATACTTCTAGGCTAATAGACTGAATAATAATAGCGCCTTAGACAAATTTATTTTGCCACTTTGCGCGCAAATACGGCAAAATAGTGTCTAATTTTCATTCAGACATAAGCAAATCGTGTAACTATACCTAAAATCATTGGAAATGCCTTGAAATAACTCAGTTCACAACATCAGTCAGAGTTTACAAGTCATCAAACAACGTCAAGGCAATTCCAGCGATAACGAGTGTATTTCACAGTTGATAGCACAATAAGTCAATACGCAACCATTTAAAGAGCATTACATGGGCTACATTTCACGCAATACTTACATTGTTTTTATTCTGTCTTTATTGACAAGCGCTTGCGCTAATAAAGCGGTGCAAACCAGCGATGCGCAACAGCAAACTCCCGTTGCGCCTGTAGAAACAATCGCCAAAGTTCCTGAAAAACCGCCACAACCTCTGATTGAGCTTAATCACGATGATCGTGCTGATCTTTATTATTCGATTTTGCTGGCCAGTATAGCAGATGCTCGTGCGGTCTATGATGTCGCTAGAGATAACTATTTAAAAGCTGCGCAAATTACAGGACACCCTATTTACGCCAGAAATGCTGTACTCGCCTCAGAGCGTATGCGCGATTTTGAAAGTTCATTGATGGCAGCGGAATTGTGGCAAGAAAGCAGCCCAGATGATTTAAAAGCCATCGAAGTTACAACGATTGGTTACCTTCGCCAAAACGATGAAGAGCAAGCCCTGAATCAGCTGCTCAAACTCATCAAGAAAAACGAAACCAACACCAACGAACGTAATTATCAAGAATTCATGCGCATAGTACGCGCGGCACGCTCGCCAATGATGCTAAGCCTATTACAAAAAACTTCTGAACAACATCCCGACAAAGCCTATCTATGGTTGTTGCTCAGCCAGGTTTCTTTGTTTTATCAAGACTTGCCCTTAGCTAACCAAGCCGTAAATAAAGCCCTCAATAAAGATCCCAACTTTATTTCAGCAATTAAACAGCAATCCCACCTGCTCTATAAATCAGGACGTTTTGAAGAGGCCGAAAAATCACTAACGCAAAAACTTGAAAGCAATCCTGATAATAGAGAAATTCTAATCGGTTTAGCTCGCCTTCTGTACGACATGAAAGAATATCGCACCGCTGCCAAGCACTTAGAAAACGCTATCCGTTTGCAAGACTCTGATTTAGAAGCGCGCTATCTTTTAGCCATTTGCTTACATTCACTCCGTGAATATGAAACAAGCCTACTACAATTCATGTTTGTTGCTCGTTACAACTACCAAGCCGACCCTTCTTGGTTCTATATTGGTGATATCCAAGAACAACGTGAAGAATGGGCACAAGCGCGTCAAGCTTACAGTGCCGTCAATACAGGTTCCTATCGTATCAGTGCAGAAATTAGGCTCTCGGAACTCGATGCGAAAGAAGGCAAATTTGACGACAGTGAAAAAAGGCTGACAAATTTAGTGCAAACCTATCCCAAATTTGGCCAAGATATTCAGTTATCCCGTATTGAAATACTCAACGAGTACCAAGGCTTCGAGCAAGCTTTACAACTGATTGAAAAACTTGTCATCGAATATCCCTTAAGCACACAATATCGTTTCAAGAAACTCTGGCTATTTTTGAAGAACAAAAAAATTGACCAAGCATGGGCTTATTCTCAAGCCTGGTTAACCGAGAAAAAACAGCTTGAAGAAAAACAAGATTTTATCTTGACCGCCGCGGCTTATTTTCGTCAGATGGAATACCCCGAATACGCTCTGAAAATTTTAGATGACGGCTTGTCAATGTCCCCAAACAACAAAGAATTTCTTTATAGCCGAGCTTTATATTCTGAGGCTATCAAAGATTACGACGCTGTCATTGGTTACTTACGCCAATTATTAAAACTCGAGCCAGAAGACCCCGATGCCATGAATGCACTAGGTTACACGCTGATTGATTTAAATCGTGATTTAGAAGAAGCAGAAAAACTGGTGTATGCCGCTTATGAAGCCATGCCAACCAGTGCCGCCGTTATCGATAGCATTGGGTGGTTATACTACCGTAAAGGTGACTATTCGAAAGCGATTAAATACTTGAAGCGCGCAACCAAACTCGATAAAAGTGGAGAAATTTATGCCCATCTTGCTGCTGCTATGGTAAAAATAGGACAGCGTAAAGAAGCCATTCAACTACTTAAAGATTTTCTTATCATTTACCCCAATGACAAAAAAGCACAACAAAAACTTGATGAACTTGAACCGACCCAACCATAAAATGCCACATCTTTTTAGGCTTGGCCAATTCACACTGTTAATCGCATTTTTGATAACAGCTGGGTGTAGCCACCTCAAAACCCAGCCCTTAAAAAATCTCCCGCCATTAGAATACTGGGAAATCCAAGGCAAAATCGGCGTACAAACCGGCAAAGAGGGTTTTAGCAGCCGTTTATTTTGGTCACTGCAACCCGAAGAGCAAGAATTTAAACTCTACACAGGTTTGGGGCAAACCGTCGCCCGTTTAGTCGAAACCAAAGAATTGGCCTCATTGTATATTCATGATCAAGGAACCTACGAAGGATCCAGCGGCGATGAACTCATCAAAAACCAACTGGGTTTGGATATTCCTCTATCACAACTACAGTATTGGGCTCAAGGTATTGTGACTCCTGGTGCACAAGATACTCAACTTAACGAAGATGGTACATTAGCCACACTCAATTATGCTGATTGGCAAGTGGTTTATCGATCTTATGCCGTACATTCTGGACGTTATTTACCTAAAAATATTACCATCACAAACCAGCAAACCACACTCAAATTGTCACTGACGCGATGGCGGACGCTAGATTAACGAAAAAACATTTTTGCTGTCTCATCACTTTTATTGATAACATCGCTTATTCCCAATCGTGATGAGGAAGTTAGCATGATTGAATCTTCTAGTAATGGCTGGGTAGATTATTTATCGCCCGCCAAACTCAATCTTTTTTTGCACATTACCGGGAGACGCCCCAACGGTTATCATGACTTGCAATCCGTTTTCCAATTATTGGACTATGGCGACACGATTCGATTTAAAAAAAGGGACGACTCAACAGTTGCGTTACATTGCGATCATCCTGCGTTGAATTCACCGGATAATTTAATCCTTAAAGCTGCCAAACAATTACAAGTTTTGTTTCCGAATAAAGTTTTAGGGGCTGACATTGCGTTAAAAAAAGTATTGCCGCTGGGTGGTGGTGTCGGTGGTGGTAGCAGTAATGCAGCAACCACTCTCATCGCTTTAAACACACTATGGCAGCTATCCCTAAACCAGCAAACCTTGCTCGATATCGCCGTCAAGTTAGGGGCCGATGTGCCATTTTTTGTGAAAGGGCACACAGCTTGGGTCGAAGGTATTGGTGAACTAATTACACCGATAGAGCGTAACACTAAATGGTATTTTGTGATGCGCCCAGATTGTCATGTCAGCACAATGGAAATTTTTCAGCATCCAAGCTTGACAAGAAACTCTAAAGCCCTCACAATACGCGCCTTCTTAGACAACGAGGACAACAAAGTCGCACTGACAAACGTTTGTCAAACGATTGCTTGCAACTTACATCCTCAAATAAGTGAAGCGTTAAACTGGCTAAATCAATTTGGTCAGGCTAGAATGACTGGCACTGGAGCGTGCATCTTCTTGGAGTTTGACAAACAAGAAGAAATCAGTAAAATAATTGCCCAGATGTCTAGCAGCACAGATTACTTTGTTGCGAAAGGTATTAATAAAATGCCTTGGTCAGACTAGAACATTTCATCTTATCCTTAATAATTGGGGTATCGCCAAGCGGTAAGGCACAGGGTTTTGATCCCTGCATTCCCAGGTTCGAATCCTGGTACCCCAGCCATTTTATCCAAACCGATACAATGAAAGAAGGTGTCTGCGTGTCTGACATGATGTTATTTAGTGGGAATGCAACCCCACATCTCGCCGAAAATATTGCCAAACATCTTAACCTAACCGTCAGTAACGCAAAAGTTGACCGCTTTAGTGATGGTGAAGTTAATATTGAAATCCTAGAAAATGTCCGAGGTAAGGATGTTTTCATCGTTCAATCCACGTGTGCTCCAACCAACGATAACCTTATGGAACTTGTGGTTATGGGTGATGCTTTGAGAAGAGCTTCAGCTGCCCGAATCACCGCTGTTATTCCGTATTTTGGTTACGCTCGACAAGATCGCCGTGTGCGCTCTGCGCGGGTTCCTATTAGTGCCAAAGTGGTTGCCGACATGATGGCTATTGTTGGTATTGATAGGGTAATGACGGTTGACTTACATGCGGATCAAATCCAAGGTTTCTTTGATATACCTGTTGATAACGTATACGGCACTCCCATTCTCATCGAAGATATCTTGCAGAAAGAATATAAAAATCTGCTAGTTGTATCACCCGATGTCGGTGGTGTTGTGCGTGCTAGAGCCTTGGCCAAGCGCTTGGATGATACCGATTTAGCCATTATCGATAAACGTCGCCCACAAGCTAATGAAGCGCAGATTATGCACATCATTGGTGATGTTGAAGGTCGTGAATGCATTATCGTGGATGATATGGTTGATACAGCTGGAACACTTTGCAAAGCTGCCGAAGCACTCAAAGCCAATGGCGCAGCCAAGGTTACCGCCTATTGTACACATCCTGTTCTCTCTGGAAATGCTGTGGACAACATTAACCACTCCGTATTGGATGAGTTAGTTGTGACCGATACCATTCCATTACGCGAAGAAGCTAAAGGTTGCTCTAAAATCAGACAGTTATCACTTTCTTTGATGCTTTCTGAGGCAATTCGTCGTGTTAATGAAGAAGAATCAATCAGCTCAATGTTTTTGTAAAAAAACAGTGGATAACTCGTTCGTGGCTTAATGGCTAAGTTGCGAACACCCCACAAACCCAATGCCTTAACCATCGCACACTTTTCTCCATACAAAAAACTTTAACGGCCTTATTGTTTATCAAAACCATAATAACCCTTTCAAGCTACTACCATTTTCTTACATTTCGCACATGACAAACCTCTGTTGTTGTTAGAACCGTATTCTTGAATATTCCCCTTCAAGCTGTATAATGTCGGCTCCTTAAAATCGAGGTGCTTGGTCGCGAATGCCTCGAAAACACTAACTAACCACGCTGTATGCGTGTGGAGATTAAACAAATGAGTACCAATTTTGAAGTGAATGCTGAAGTACGTACTGTCGTTGGGAAGGGTGCGAGCCGCCGCCTACGTCGTGCTGAACGTGTTCCTGCCATTCTTTACGGCGGGAACGAAGAGCCTTTAATGCTAACGCTTGATCACAATGAGTTTATTCATTCTCTTGAAGAAGAAGCCTTTTACTCACACGTACTCACCATCAACATCGATGGTAAGGCACATCAAGCCATTCTTAAAGACTTACAGCGCCACCCTTACAAGCCAAAAGTTGTTCATGCTGACTTCTTACGCGTTTCAGCCACTGAAAAGCTTCACACTAATGTTCCTTTGCACTTCCTTAACGAAGACAGCGCAAAAGGTGTAAAAACTGGTGGTGGTAGCATTCACCATCTTATGAATGACGTTGAAATCACTTGTCTTCCAAAAGATTTACCTGAGTTCATCGAAGTCGATGTGAAAGATGTTGATGTTAACCAAGTGATTCACTTATCAGATTTAACCTTACCTGAAGGTGTTTCCTTGGTGGCTCTCGTGCAAGGTAGCGATCATGATCACCCTGTTGTACAAATTACACGTCGCGGTGGTGCTGCTGAAGAGTCTTCAGAAGAAGATAGCAGTGAGTCGTAAAGATACTGAGATACAACTGATTGTTGGGTTAGGTAATCCTGGCCCGCAATACGAATTAACGCGCCACAATGCTGGTGCTTGGTTCGTAGAGCGCTTAGCTCAGCGCTATAATGTCACCCTCAAACCAGACAACAAATATCACGGCCTAGTAGCAAAAGTTCAGACAGCAGATATCGAATCCTGGCTACTCATCCCTACCACCTTCATGAATCTTAGCGGTAAAGCGGTACTCGCTTTGGCCCAATTCTATAAAATTCCACTGCATAATATACTCGTTGCTCATGACGAACTGGATCTTGATCCGGGTACATCTCGATTAAAATTTGGTGGTGGACATGGCGGTCATAACGGGCTCAGGGATATCATACAAAAATTTAGCAATAGTAAAGAATTTCATCGTTTACGAATTGGTATTGGCCATCCAGGCAGCCGCGAACAAGTCCATAATTGGGTATTGGGCAAAGCCCCAAAGTCGGCTCAAATTGAGATGGATAACGCTATCGATGATGCGCTAGCCATCATTCAGCTGGTTTCAAGCAACCAACTGGAAAAAGCCATGAATCAACTTCATCAAAAGCCTGGTAGTCGGTCATAATCACATAGCGGTTTCATATACCAAGTATTTATCAAACATTCGAGAGAGAATTATTATGGGTTTTAATTGCGGCATTGTCGGACTACCCAACGTAGGTAAGTCTACACTATTTAACGCACTCACTAACGCTGGCATCGAAGCACAAAACTACCCTTTTTGTACAATCGAACCCAACACGGGCATTGTACCCATGCCGGATCCTCGCTTGGATGCCATTGCGGCCATAGTGAACCCACAGAAAATCCTACCGACAACAATGGAGTTTGTTGACATTGCCGGGCTAGTCGCCGGGGCTTCCAAAGGGGAAGGCTTAGGCAATCAATTTCTTGCCAACATCCGAGAAACCGACGCCATTGCCCACGTTGTTCGTTGCTTTGAAAACGATGATGTGACTCATGTTTCTGGTAAGGTTGACCCTCTCGACGATATTGACGTCATTAATACCGAACTGGCTCTCGCTGATATGGACAGCGTCGAAAAAGCCTTAACACGAAACGCCAAAATTGCGAAATCTGGTGATAAAGACGCGAAAAAAGCCATAGCCGTCCTCACCAAAGCTAAAGAACATTTAGATGCTGGTAAGCCTTTACGCTCATTAGAATTGGATGAAGACGAAGCTCGTATTTTGCAAAGAGCGCAATTACTCACGACAAAACCCACCATGTACATCGCCAACGTGAACGAGGATGGTTTTGAGAACAATCCCTTGCTTGACAAGGTTAAGCAACTCGCTGTAGAAGAAAATGCCATTGTCGTGCCCGTATGTGCCAAAATGGAGGCAGAAATTGCAGAGCTCGAGGACGAAGACAAAAAGGACTTCCTAGAAGAAATTGGCATGGAAGAGCCGGGTTTACACCGCGTTATTCGTGCAGGTTATGAGCTACTCAGCTTGCATACTTACTTTACAGCGGGTGAAAAAGAAGTCAGAGCCTGGACTATCCCATTAAATGCCTCCGCACCACAAGCAGCGGGTAAAATTCATACCGACTTTGAAAAAGGATTTATTCGAGCAGAAATCGTCGGTTATCAAGATTATATTGACTGCAACGGCGAAGCGGGTGCTAAAGAAAAAGGCAAATGGCGTTTAGAGGGTAAGGAATATATCGTCAAAGACGGCGATATTATCCATTTTCGCTTTAACGTTTAACTAAGGCTTGACAAGCTTTAAGAAAAATTGCAGAATACGCCTCCTTATTGAGGTGTACATCCTCAAAAATGGCAACGTAGCTCAGCTGGTTAGAGCACAGCATTCATAATGCTGGGGTCCCCTGTTCGATCCAGGGCGTTGCTACCATTTTTTTAATTCTTAAAAAAGTACATCAATCACAACATAAACATCACATATACACATCTGCCTCAAAAAATCCCAATAACACCAAAAACTTCATTTCTCATTATTGACCCTTAACACCCTCAATAAACGCATCACTTGGCCCAAACAGGCACATTTAAGAAAACACACTCAACATGCTTGCCGATTTTTCTATTTCGCGCGAATTACCATGATCCATCACATTTAAACGTCCACCATCTTTGAACACCAAATTAACTGTGATTTGAAGTTGGTACCGCCAAGCCGCGCTGGTGACCAGCTTGTTTTTTTGAGCTATAGGATCCTGGTTATGTGAAAGCTTGATAATTTTCATCGTCTTTTTTATCTTTTTTGGTAAAACTCTTATACCACGCCTCCGAACCACAAGTGTTAAAAAACGCACCTGTCTAGCACTGGTCGGGCCATATAATAGACTTGTCGAAGCAAACAAGCTCGCACCTTCATCATGCCAATTATCAGACGATAGATTAAGAGAAATCATTCAAACAAATATCGTCGGTACAGTTGAAACCAATTTCGAGCGTTTACTTAAAAACGAACAACATTATGATAAAAACATAAACTGGGTTCTCAATGAACATATCCCTTTGTTTTACAATCCTCCGATCGATCCTTTTACATCGGAACCACTTGATAATAAAAAACACACATATTATTACCCGTTTGAAGTTGATTTTGATCAATGGTCTGACCGATTCTTAAACTAAGCATTGCCTAAACACGCTCATGTCGATTTATCTGCAAGATGTTTATCGATGTGGGTGTTTTTTTAATTCAGCCACATCAACTCGCCATACAATAACGATCTCTTCCTGTCTTTTTTGCTTCGTAGAGGGCTGAATCTGCACGTTGACAAAGTTGTTCTAGATTTTCCTCAAGTCGATGCTGAGCGACACCCGCACTAAATGTTATGGATAAACTTGGATGGAGATTTTGCCAAGCATAGGAATGAACCGCGTCAATGATTCGCTTCATTTGAAATTTCGCTTGTTCTGAGCTTGTTTCTGTTAACATCAAAATAAACTCTTCTCCACCAAAACGCGCTATTTTATCTTGGCTGCGTATACTATTTTCAACAATACTCGCAAAAGCTTTAAGGACTTTATCTCCCATCACATGTCCTAACGAGTCATTCACCTTTTTAAAGAAATCTAAATCGATAATCGCAACCGATAAATTTTTACTATTACGTTTCGATTTTTCAATTTCATGCTCAAGAATCATTAAAATGGCTCGTCGATTGCTAATACCTGTCAACTCATCTTCTAAAGATAACTTCCTAATCGCTTTGCGTGAAACCATTAACATCCTCAGAGCAACCAACAATAAAAACAACAGCGCTCCTAAACTAATAGCCGCTACAAAATAGAGTTGACTGATTTTTTGTTGGTGTTGAATCGCCTCACCTTTCAGTTTGTTTTCAATTTCTAATTTTTCGTTCTTTGATTCAACATAATCAGTATCAAAAGCGATTTTTAATCGAGCAACTTCTTTGTCATTTTTATCTTTTGCCAACTGCGTTTTTAATTTATCTAACGCTTTCAAATAATAAACCACTTTGGGTAAGTCTTTTAAATTTTCAAACCCTGCGACCAGTTCTTCATGTGCTTCTATGGCAACGACGAGCATATTGTTTTTAAGGATAATGGGTAAAGATTGCTTTATCGTGTTCATTGCACCTTGTACATCGCGGTTCGTTTTGATTTCTACGATTGAACGTCTAATTTTACTTCTAGCCAGCAAAACAGAGTGTTCTAGACTTTCGTAGAAATTCACCGCAGCATCAAGATACTCAATAGCTTTATCAAACAGGTTTTCTTTAATATATATGGTACCTAATGTTAAATTGGCTGAAGCCTGACTTTCTATATCATCTCGTTTTTCAGCGCCAGCTAAAGCTTTCTCAAGATAAGGTTTGGCCGAACGATGGTCATCCATTCCTAAATAGAGCCGACCGATATTGATTAATGTAATATACACATCCGGGTGAGTTTCATCATCAGGACCTATTTCTAGTGATTTTTGGTAATACTCAATCGCTTTGTTGAAATCTTCTAAAAGCGTGTAAGTATTTGCAATACTATTATAAATGCTTGACTTGATATGTTGATCATCTTCCTTAAGCAATTTATGACCGCGATAAAACAGCGCTAAAGAATCTTCTAGTTTTCCCATTTTTGAGCTAGCTGAACCTAGAAAAAGTAAAGACTTGATTTGATATTCACGATCATTAGCTTGTTGTGCATACGCTAAAGCCTTAGTGGAATAATTAATCGCTGTATTCAGGTCTCCTACGCGCATTTCTAAATGTGCCAATGTGTGAAAGATATTCGCTAAATATTGGGGTTCACATATTGTGATTAATTGTGGCTTTACCTTCTTTAATAACGCCAAACTTTTTTTTGCATCACCTTCAGCAATGGCTAAAAGGGCTTGCATAATGCTAAATCGCATCGTTTCTGCATCAGAAAATGTCGGCGCACCGCCCTTCTCATGACTTAGTATAAAAGATTTTGTTTCAGCAATAGCTCGTTGACTATCTTCACTAAACATTGCCATTTCCAGCTCATTGATACGAACAATTATCGTGGAGTTAGTAGTGTCACACACGGGTTGAGAATAGGCGACTTGAAAAAAAGAGAGACAAATAGTGATCGAGAAAATATGTTTAAATATTAAAAACTTAGACGATAGAGCGTAGAATTGAAAAAGACGGTTTAATTCGTTCAAGCTGTTAACTATCATTACACAGAAAAGCATTCACGCCCCTGCTAGATTTCATGCCAATGGTTAAAAAACATCCTGACTATGGATGATTAGGGATAAGTATTATTAAATTTACCTATCCGATAGCAGATTTAGATTCTGCTGATTTGAGTCGCTTTTTTCAATTAATTATAGATAAAAGGGCTAAAAATAGATGCCTGATATCCATATAATCAATAAACTGATAAGACCAGAAGCAAAAAAGAATGATTGGTTATAAGAGACTTCGAAGCACGCACCGCGTTTTTGTTAATAAAAACCTCTTATGACTTCTTTGAAAAAAGCATATTGACAGTGTTTTTATGCTTCTAAAAATAGCTTTCTAGGCATTAGATATTTTCAGAAGCATAATGTCCGATTTAGCAAGAAACCTTATTGAAGACGTGTAGTTAACTCAGTTAGTACACCCGTTTGTTTATTAATTTTAAAGACTTTTTGTACTTTATCACTCACATTCCACTCAATATAGACATTTTCCTCTCCTAACAATAAACGTCTTAACATCGGAAAGATTTGTTGGTAAATCGGTTGGCTGCAACCATCAACTGAGATGGTATCTCTAGGCTCACAATCTGTTAGCTCGCCATTAGCATCAAGCAATCGTGCTACACGATGAAAAGACGTTGTATTTTCACTCAAAAAATCTTCTCGATTGCTTGGAAGTGTGTCAGCAAACTCTTGTGCTTGTTCTTGGCTGAAAGGCACATTCTCCTGACAATTTCCTTCCGCCAAGCGTAAAAACCCTGAAGCATCAATGAAAGCTTCGTTCGAAGAGAAACGTAAAGTATTTAAGTCGCACTCACTTAGCCATTGTCGATCTTCTTGCAATTCAATCGTGGTTGGAACCCACTCGAAAAGAACTTCACTGTCGTTATGCTGAATTTCCCATAACATGGTAAAAAAATTAAAATCTGATATAAAATTTGGACGATGGTTTTGATGTTGAAGAAAAATACCTCCATATGCAAATCTGCCAAAGGCTAATCCATCTTTTCCAGAAATCTCTCGAATGATTTCAACAGTGTCCTCATCATCGTAAACTTCCTGATTATCAGCGGCTTCGTCAGAAACCCATTGAGTCAAAGCGTCATTGTGCGTTATCGAAAAGTTAAAGTCTATGTAACCTAACTTGGTAGGAAGGGTACAAACGAGTTCTGGCGTTGTTGTTGTTCCATCATCATTAATCACATGTTGATACAGCGCTTTCGATTCGATAACAGTAAGTTGATAATTTTGAGCATTGAGTTTAACAAAGCCATCTGTTTGTTGATCGTTAAACGTATTAACAAATTCGACATGTTCGAGCAAGGTATTTTTATCGCCAGTATACTCATACAGAATGTCTTGATTTTGTAAGTCTTCTGCAATTTTTTTACAATCCATCAAATCGTTTGAAGATGTATTAATCGATTCTTCAAGCACTCTTTTATTCGAATTTTCTTCAGTTGCTCCTTCGTTACCTTCATCGTCGCCACCCTCATCATTGTTCTCAATTCCTTCATCTTCATCATTATCTTGCGAGCCATCAGAAGGATCATTACCATCATCGTTAATTGGCTGACTGGCTCCACCGTTAGAACCATCATTGGAGTTATTCAGAGCATTATCACCTGAAGAGTCTCCTCCACCGCAACCACCTATGGTTATTAACAAAGCAATGTGAAAACAATTTAAAAAATTGACTTTTAAAAACTTCATAAAACATCCCTAATTTATATAAAATAAGAAGCCTGCACCACTCAAAAAAGGCTTTTTTCGCTTTTCAAAAATAAAACGTTAGTATTATTTAGATTACAAATACTTTTGTAATTTTTAATTACGACGATAATTTTTTAAATTTTCATCAAATGCAAAAATTTAAAACCATCCTTGATTTATTGTTTGAATAAAAAATGATTTTTAATAAAGTATAACAATGCGTATTTATGATGCATTATTTGTCAAAATAATGCATCATATACATTGGTAAATCCGTGTTAAGAGGTATGATGACAAATCTCTACGAATTTGCAACAAGAAATAGAAAATAAAAAGACTGCGTGGACTTGTTTTATCAATTATTACCTTGGTAATACACTAACCATTCTTTGGGCGACACACTCAGCTTTTTTCGGAAAACTCGTGCTAAAGAGCAGCCCCATTTTCATAACCTACTTAATTGGCAACCCAACCCATCCCTTGTTTTTTTACAATCCGTTTTTGAGCTACCGAAAGTCGCCATTGTGTTAAATAACATGTGTTTTTTCTAAAAATTTTGAAATTTGTGGGTGTGCTAAGCCTACCATCAAACCTTCTTTTATAGTCTCATCATCCAATAACTGCCTTAAAATGTTGATGAGAAAATACCGTAAAGTTGATTAACGATAAATTGTTTACCCTTGTAATCCTTAAACGCTTCTTTAAAGATCCAAATTGCTGACTCGCCTAACAGCCCCGAACTTTACAGTTAATAACAGAAAAAAAGAAGTGCGCTTACCAACAGACTAACATTAGCATCTTGATAATGAATTTTGGCACAAACCCAAATAGAAACCTAAGCTATGGATTGAATCTAGATATAATTATCCACTGTGGATTCATGAATTTATGTTATTGCTGGCATCAAGTTTCACTATCGTTAAATCAACAAAATATTCTTTATTATTTACTCCCTAACTGACACAATTCATTCCTTAGCGCACTGAAATAAACAAGCTTGCACTTATTAAGGAAAAAATAATGAAAATAGTATTAATCGCAATCATCTTTTTCGGCTTAGGCATGCTGAGCAATCAATTTTTACAAACAACACCGCAAAACTCAGAACTTAACACAACATCGTCAACCAACTCTCAAGCAACAACCCAAAAAACGGCCACGGCAAACGCAGAACAACCCCCAGCAGTTACCCCTACTCCCCAATTAAACAGCGAAAAAATTTCAAACATTTCATCAAGGTCTACCCTAGAGTCTATTTCAAAGTCACAAAAGGTTGCGCAAGAAAACCTTGAGACTTATGACAACCACCAGGAACCTTTATCATCCACTGATCACCAAAACCCAACAGCAGAACAAGAAAAAGCATTATTGATTAGTGAAAAACTCAACACTTTTTTGCATGAGCATGCGCAAACGATGGTTTACGACGAAAACGTGGAATGTACACAACAAAATTGCGAAATTTCCATGTTAGCCGAGATCAATACCCAAAACTTTACCATGCAACTTATGCAACATTTAAACGGTTTAAATCAAGGTAAAACCTTCCTGAAAACCTACTCAGAGGGTGAAGACGGCCTCAAGCGTATAACACTACATATTGGATCTGATTAAAAAAGCAACTTAAGATAACCCCAATATACAGTTAAGGTTAATTTTTGCTGACATATTCACCCATCGGGTTTCTAAGCTGCCTGTGCGGCAGTGAAGCTATTCAAAGGACTGAAAGATGATTATTTGTTTTTCTAAGCTGCCTGTGCGGCAGTGAAGGGGAGTATCTTGTTGCCTCAGTGTTGCTGCATTTTCTAAGCTGCCTGTGCGGCAGTGAAGAAACCCACAGCTTCATATGCCTCACGGCACTTTTTCTAAGCTGCCTGTGCGGCAGTGAAGTAATACGCATTACGAATATCCGTGAACATGGCTTTCTAAGCTGCCTGTGCGGCAGTGAAGCGGTCATTTCGAGCGCTGCGGCAACCGCCAAATTTCTAAGCTGCCTGTGCGGCAGTGAAGTAGAGACAATAGTATATATCTTATTGAAATAGAATCAATTTCTCTGGTTTCGCTTCTCAAACCCTTTTTTTAGACACCCAGATCTCGCCATTAAAAATCAACAACTTACATAGCAAGCTAAAAAAAGGGTCAAACCGAATTGTTAAAGAACGTAAGATCAGAACCAAGGAATGGTTGCTGATGCACTCAATCCATAACTCGAAAACTGCCCTTCTCTTTTTTCACGTTGCGGTGATTGTTGGATAAAAAGCTTAAAAGCGTTGCTATTGGACAAACTTTTTATTTGCACATAGGGCAACTTGCAAAGCTGCTCAGCCTCATCAGGGAATTTCTCCTGTGCTTCCTGCTCTGATAACCACCCTTTGCTAACGACTCGCTTGCGTTTGTTGTGCGCGGTTTTTCTTTGCACACGTTGAATACAATAATATTCAACCGTGTCAGGCACCGATAAAACCTCACTCGCTTCAACAAAACTACTCAAACCAGCCAACCAAGTGTCTTTCTTAATATCACCCAACTGTGCTTCGTTACCATGTAAACGTAAATGATTACCCAAGCTCTTTTTGGTTGCTTTAGGAAAACTCACACCCACTTTTCCTTGCCCATTTTTGCCTAAGTAACGGTGCAACTTGGAAAACAAAGCCGACATTAGCATGGCATCGGTAAATTCTGGATCGGGCAACACAAATAACTCAATATAGTGCTCCATAATGCGCGACCTAATCTTTGCCGCCAAACACACCACCACGAATAATCACTGACATGACGTAATGCTGTTGTTCAACATCCGGTTCTTTATCTTTTAACACCCAAGCATCTAACAAACTATAAAAATCTTTTTTCTGTTTGGGCTGACGATAGGCGACACCACGGCTCGTTACTGCACCAAATGGTTCCGCTGCAATAGGACCGAAGGTTTCTGCGTTATCGTACCAAGTGTCGATGGTTCTTAATGCATTACCAATTTTTTGAGAATGCATACCCGCGACGTTTTTAACGTGATAAAGCGTTTTACTTTTTTTGCTACTGCCTTTATCTAAAATCAATTCTTGTGAAGGGAAAACTTCTTGACCCGCTCCCATCAATGCAAAGGTTTCGATACGGAAAAAAGCGGTTTTTTGATTAAGCAAAGCCGCTTCGATTTGATCCGCTATGGGCTCAATATCCGCATTGTTGGTTTCAAAATCTCGTAAAGGAAAATCACTCGCGGTGAATTCTGTTGTGATTTGCTCTGAGCTTTTTAAATCTTGGTTGGTAATCTTGACATGAATATTTTCGACACCGATACGATTACGCCACAACACACGGCCATTCACCAAATTAATAGCATAACGACGAGCGAGTTCTTTACACCCATGTGTTTCTAAATACCGATTAATAACCGCTTGTAATGCTTCTTGATAATCGGGTTTGTTACAGGATGTGGGTTGCGAAATGTCGCCTAACACCCGTAAGCTATAAACCAATTTCAAAGTATCATGCTCTAAGGGTAATTGCGCAACATCAACGGTTTGCAAGTTCGCTTTTTCGACTTCATTATTGAGTTTTAATTCGTCGTTAGCGATTGCAGGTTTAGCGCGGTTAGAAATAGTCCCTCGAACTGATTTTTCTTGTAGTGTTATAGGTTGCCATGCGTTTGGGTTGTTTTTATCTTGCCACAAGCCGGAATACATTAAACCATCTGAGTTTGAAAGTTTTCTTTCGAAGGCTAAAACTTCTGCTAATTTAAGTGCTGCCATCTTATTCTCCTTTTTTAATGAGTTTACTTGAATCGTTTTTCTTCGTTTAAACCAGTTGAATTACAGGATAGATTCGTAATCGTTAACGCAAAGATATTGACTGTCATTACGATAGTCATACTGCCAAAAAATCTCATCGAATCCATTCACTCTATGCGGACTGATCCACTCTCCGAGTGAATATAACCACTCCACATGTCGACTGGATACGGCCATGTCACGTAATAACGCCATTTCACCAGGCTCATATAAAGGTGAAATGGCTTGATAACCAACAGCAATGGGTTTAATCCAACCTTCAGTCTCTTGAATGCGCTCCCAAATAATTTTTGGTGAAGTATCGTCTTCTCCATCGGTATTTTCTTGTGTAGATTGGTGACGAATTTGAGCAAATTGCAGCCATGCGGAGAGATCGTGATTGCTTTGATTTGAATGCTTGTCTCGATATTTTTGTTGCGCCTCTTCAAGCAACGGATGGCGGCTGACTAATGCAAAACCCGGTAATAGTGAACGCAAGAGTTTAGGCGTGTTTTCTTCAACGTAGGGCTTGGCTAGTATTTTAACGCTTTTTACACGCTCTACTCTCCCACCCGCAACTTTAGATGCTTTTGTTAGTTCAAGAATTCGATGCTCTAACGCGTCATAGTTTTCATCATCCAACTCAATGTCATCCCCTTCTCGATAAGCAATCACGAGTGAAACTTCACAATGCATTTTGCCTTCTTCATTGATTGAAGCCGTGTTTCCCGATTTATCGAGAGGGTTTCGCGTGATATTAAATGTTTGATAATAGTTATTATCATTCGTTAATGCTTGATGCCAATGGCAAATAACTGCACACTTTAAAAATTCTACGCCAAATTCACCTGCTAACTTTCTTTGCAACGCATGGGTAAACCCTAAAAAATTTGTGATGGCAGGAAACCCCCAAGTTAACCCTGCAATAGCATTAGCACCTTCAAGATGAAGTCGCCGAATCATGATCATACCATCCCAACTCATATCGCCTCCTTAATTCATCAGTTGTAATTCTTTGAGAAATACATGCGCTAACTCCTGATGTTCACCATCACCCATATTGAGTTTATTTTTTTCAAAATTTCGTGTTAGCCAACGCGCAAAATTGTTAGCGACCTCGTGTTGCCAATCGCCTTGTTCATAATCGTGTTTGAAACTTTCATCAATGGCTTGCCGATGTGGGTCCAACCACAATTGCTCTGCTCTTGAAAGCAAGCAGTCTGTTCGCTGCGACCAACCCGCTTCAAATCGCTCCATGTTAGCAACATCATTAAATATTTCTCCAATAATCAAAAACACTTTAGAGGCTCTTTTATCTTTGTAAGCTTTTTTGGTGGCTTCGTGTTGTACGGATTTTAAGAAACCCGAAAGGTTTTTCACCCAAAACGTCAAACGATAATCAAAATAATGGGTAAAGATACTTCTGTATCCTAAAGGTGGTTTGTCTTGTCGTTTCCAGTTAGGTGGAGCACAAGACAGTAAATAGGAAGCGCCTTTGCGCTGACTATTCAACAAGCTAATGTTTTGTGGTTTAGTGCCACCAAAACTTTGTATCGCAACTTGAGGGTAAAATACGGTCGGAAATTCGTGGTGTTCATTTTTCTTTTTAGCATCCCGAGCTGCTTTGGATGCTTCGCTAAAACGGCTCTCTTGAATATCCTGGTAGACTTCATGATTTAATGAAGAAGCAAATAAAGGCAAGAGCAGATGATATTGGTTATCTTCTAACGGCCAATACAATTGTTTAGCATACACATGACTTTGTAGATTGGCTGGTTTCGTTACTTCAATAAAGCCTTGTTGCCAATGCTCAATGAGATTTTCATCTTGAGTAAAGGGTAAAAAAAGCGCCATCGTATTTTGGCGAACACAATCTAAAACAGTCACTCCCTCACATTCAATCATAAGCAACTTTTGTAGATCTAGAGACGCCGCATTACCAACCACATCTAACTGCACGTTATCGATAGAGAACGTACAAACATAACCGGAAGCTTCTTGTTGTTCGGCTAAAATCTGAGTGCCTTTAGCATCAGGATGCAAATATTTAATTCCGTGCGTGACAAACTGAATTTGTTTCGCTCTTATTGCTGCATCCGTTAACCATTTAACAGGTTCAAATTTTTCCTCAATTTCCAGTTTTTTTTCTATTTCTTTATCTAGCTTGGTGTGTATTTCCTCGTCATTACTTTCTTCTAGTGCCTTTTTAAGTTTTGTAATGTTTTTTTCTACCGCTTCAAGCTTTTCCTCTTTACGTTGCCGAATGTAGTCGGCAATTTTTTCGGATATGCTCATTTTTTACCTCCCTAAGTCAAAATGAAGCTCGACAAATTATTTAAAACAATGAATAAGTCCTCTTGCGACAGCATAAAAACAAAAGGAATCACTGAAAGCTCTACTAACTGCACTTTCAGGTTTAATTGAAAACGAACATTCTTATTTATTTTTCATGGTATTAGCTCTCTTTGTTTGTTGAGCTTGTATACTAAACAAACAAAGAGAGCTTTTCAATACCTATACCCATCCTTCAATTTAATTTTCATTTTTTACAAAAATGAGTAAAAATTTGTTATATTCTTTTTTCTGCCGTAGAGGCAGCTTAGAAATATACACATCCATCAAACACTCCTAGTGTTTTGTCTACTGCCGCACAGGCAGCGAGTTAGTTTTCACTAAACTCATCAAATACCCCCAAGGATGGGTGGTAGCGCCATTCAGTGTTATCTTTGTCTATAATTTTTTTTCTCAACGTTAAGCTGCCGTATTGCTGGCTGGCTTTTTCCCATAACATGTCTTTCTCACTCACTAACTTCGTTAACAAGTCTTCGTAATTCTCCGTAATGAGTAGGTGCTGACTTAAATCCTTTTCAATACGAATCTCTTTAAACTTTGTTTTTGCATTCTCTGGTTCATTATCTACCCAACGCTTAAAGTAGCTTTCGCTTACTTCTTCTGGGTCAAAAAACAAGAAAAAATAATCATCAGAATACAATGGAGAGTACCGAAACGGCATTTTGTAAGGTTGCAATCCCGTTAAGGTCGCTTCTGACCTCAACCATTGATGTGCAAATAAATTTTTGAAGTCCGGTGTTGGCGCTTGTCCCTCAACCCTATAACCCGTGCCCGTAAGTTTTAGCGCAATCTCGTTATGCTCAAGCACCACTAAGTCGCTACACTCTGATTCTCTAGTGGCTTCCACTTCTTGTATGTTCGCCACGGCAGAAATAGGCGTTAGATAACGCTCCTCAACAATGTCTTGTAGTTGATAACTTTTTAAGAGACGTTTTTCGTTCTCAAAACCTGGTTGACAAAACGCAGGCTTTTGGTTTTGCAGTCCTTTAATGTTTTGATTGAGAATGTGCATGTTAGGTGCATCGCATGTCTGTTGGCGGTGCCGTTGAATACGTCCTGCCAACTGCACAATCGAGCGCATGGA
Source organism: Pseudomonadota bacterium (assembly GCA_039187085.1). GTDB lineage: Bacteria > Pseudomonadota > Gammaproteobacteria > Enterobacterales > JBCCZV01 > JBCCZV01. Next base: position 4,321 of record JBCCZV010000012.1, on the reverse strand, counting down.
GCTAGGCTCCACGATTGCCCAGTCGAAATCATGATCTCGGCCTACTTCTTCCACCGGAGACGTGATCACGACCACGCAGTGATGTTGCGATTTCGAGGTTTTTAGGGCTTTAACGATGAGCGGATTTTGCCAGATGGCTTCTGGCTGTTTGCGATTAAGTAATTGATCGAGATGCTTTTCGATGTTTGAGCGCACCAACAAAGGAAATTGGCTGTGATAAATCACAAAATGACATTGAATGCCGTCAATGATGGGCGTGCTCAGCAACTCTTTTGCCACAGCAATCAGCGGCTTGATATTCGCCATACGCACCACACCCAAACTCAAATGCTGGCCTGAATGTGGATGATGGGTTCCATGTAAATGATGGAGCTTAGATAAGCTTTTTCGCAAGGTTTCTGCAACACGCTGAATAAGGCTTTCGCCTTCACTTGCAGGTGCGATAGGAACAATCTCGGCTTGGCGCAACATCGGTTGCTTGTGTAAAAACTGAATACGTTGGTGAATAAATTGGCGGTGTTGCTTTTTAAAAGCATCAGCGCTTTCAACACGGGCAAACTCACTGGTATTTTCATCAAACCAAGCACAAAGTGTTTGTTGTTTTTGAGTTTGCAAGCCACGCGCTTGTTGAAATGATTGACGTCCCTGTTGATAGGCTTCAAACAACGCATTGATGAGTTCAGGGGATAGCGTGGCCGACGATAACAGCACACGTGAGCCTAGCATCCCCGCCCAATTCACCAAGCGGCACAATGCCGGTAAATCTTCTAAGCCAAATTCGTCAGGCTCATCCAACACCAAATCGGATGTCAGTAAACGTAGCATGGGCGCAATTTGACGGCCGCCACGCGTTCCTTCAGTGGCGGGCATAATATGATCGATCGTGCAGACAACAATCGGCGCATCAATCAACTGATTGGCTTTGCTGTCTTTACCTATCCACTGAGACAACGGCCCTTCTTCAAGCGCACTTTCATACAACACATGCACTTTGTCCTCAACTAAATCTAATGCTGAATCGGACCCAGGGACGGGGGTTAACTCGCTGTCGTGGTCGCTTTCTTTTTCTTTCTCAGAACGGTGATGTTTGTGTAGCTCTAACACGGCTTTTGAACCGATAAGGGTAGCAATTTCTCCTTTGTAGAGCTTCATCATGTCAGTTAAAGCATCGCCGGTTTGTAGCGTTAAGGTTCTTAAACCTAAAGCTACCGTGGCACGAAATCCTCTCGCTTCCTCGGTTAAACCATATAAAATTCTCAGGTTCGCAATGGTTTTACCACGTCCTGTGGAAGCCATGTTCACGCCAAAGAAACCTTGTTCATTGGCTATTTTCTTTACACCTTGAGCAAGATTAAAGGCTTTATTTTGCCAAAGGAAACGGGTATCGCTGGTAGGTTTGCGTAACGTTTTATGGTTACTGGTATGGCTCAATTGCCCACGAAGGTCGGGCAACACTTTCATAATTTTGAAAGCATCACTACTCACACCAATAAGATGTTCATCGAGCTGTTGTTTTAATTGGCGTTTGCCATCTGGATTTTTATGGGTATTGGCAAAGGCTTGATACTGTTTATCCCGATAGCGGCTTGTGCCCATGCTGGCTGAATAGGCGTGATCTGCCAACATCAACACTAAACGTGCGAGATGTAATGAAAAGGTGTTGTCCACCCACGGCAATGTCACTCCCGAACTTTCACAATACTTTAAAGCACGCTTGGCTAAATTCTGTGCTCGCTTACACCAGGTTAAGCTGCGTATCGGTAACCCCTTTTTGAATTGCCAAACCTGCTCTAAATCTTTAAGGTTATAATCTTTGGCGGCTTCTTGATAATGACGAATTTGTGGAGAGTTCCAAGAAGGTTTTAAAGAACCATTAAGATGATTAGGAATTTTCCGCAGAGACAATCGCTCTTCATCCTTAGGTGGACAAGGTAATTTATGATGAGTGACAATAAGCCAAGCCACCACTCTTGCCATAGGCGGTAAAGTTGCAAAAGGATTATCAGTCTTATTGTCAACCTTTTTACTGGGATGATCTTGAAACGATTCTAAGCGTTGTAACCATAATTTTTCATCCTGTTTGGCAATGGTTTGTAAGCGCTGCAACCAGTCTTCGTCCTTTGCATCATCTCCAACGAATGCTTGAAATAACCGTAAGCTCACCCATTCATGTCGATAGGGCTCTGAAGTCATTGCTTGTGATTTCAATTTTTTCTGAAAAAGCACGTTAGCCTTACCAAAATCATGAAACAAAGCCGCAATACAAGCAACGATGGTAATAAATTCGGCCGAGTGCCACTGATTCTCATGATGGCCTGCCCAGATATTTCTTTGTGTGGTATGCGTGGGTACACTACCTTCCACATTAAACTTTTTGGCGTTACCAACAATCCATAACAACTCGCTGTGATTTTTACCGCCAATACGATAACAGGCTACGGCAGTATTCTTACGCGCTTTTTTGCGCAGCATAGCTTTAAGCGTTGATAAGCCTTGTTGAGTGATTGCCGTTTGCCACGTTCGTGTGCCTTTGCGCTCGGCAAAATGATCGAGCACACGTCGTGTTTCATGTAAGGCATTTTTTTGGCATTCTGAGATCATTAAAATGTTCATGCTTATCTCATGCTCCGAGTTGATCCGTAATTATTTTTATTTGATCAATCATGACATCCAAAGCATTTTGCTGTGAAAAATGCTGAATACAGCGTTGCCGAAATTCTTGCTCACTTTCACCGAGAGAGGCCGCGATAAATGCCATCGGTAATACGATGGCATCTTTGATTAAATCGGCCACATCAAACACCAATCCGCCACGACGTGTTTTGCCATGTAAAATAGCCAAACCATGGGGAATACCTAACACCCATAAAGCGGTTGCGCCCAATCCATACGCTAGGTAATTACCATGATCCAAAAATTGATTGGCAGGATCGGTGCCTTTTTGTTGCACTCGGGTAAAGTTAGGGTATTGCGTGGCTTTTGCGGCAAGTTTGTATAAACGTTTTGTGAGTTGCGCTTCTAGCAATAATAAATCTTGCGTAGTTTCTGTAGTCGTCAACTCATGTTGAGCTTGCTTGATAAACGACTCTAATTGATTAGCACTGTAAGTAAATTGGTTATCGGGTTGCTGGCTCCATTTTTTCCAACAATGTAAAATGTATTGCAAACGAAATGTCTGAAAACTTTTTGCCGCTTCTAATCGCAAGTCGTCGTTAAACCAAAAGCTGACCCATCGTTGTAAATATTCCGTGGGACGATATTTGGTACGCCCCTATTTTTCTAGACACCTTTAACTTTCTCAAAAAATTGTTTTTCGTATTCTACCGGAGATAGAAAGGCGTTGTAACCATGACTTCTTTTACGATTGTAAAAAACTTCAATATAATCGAAGATATCATTTTTAGCGGTTGTACGATCCGTATAAATTCGTCGTTTTATACGCTCTTTCTTTAATACACTAAAGAAACTCTCAGCAACAGCATTGTCATAGCAATGACCGCGACGACTCATGCTGGGTTTTAATCCATGCGCTTTAAGTAATGCTTGCCAATCTTCACTGGTGTATTGTGCGCCTTGATCGGAATGAATGAGAACCTCTTTTGTCGGACGACGACGCCAAACCGCCATCAGTAAGGCATCGAGTACGATGTCGCTTTGCAATCGAGATTGCATCGACCAGCCCACAATCTGCCGTGAAAATAAATCCAGCACAACGGCTAAATATAACCAACCTTCGTGTGTTCGAATATAGGTGATATCTGATACCCAAACTTGATTCGGGTATTGAACATCAAACGCCTGATTAAGATGATTTGGGATCGTTTTTTTAGGAAGCGGTGCTCCTCGATATCGCTGTTTTTTATAACCGATTTGGGCGTTTAATTGTGACTGTTTCATCAAACGAGCCACCCGATTGTGACCGCAGCTTTCACCCCATGCTCTCAGTGTTGAATGAACTTTTCGATAACCATAGACACCACCACTTTCTAGCCAAGCTTGTTTGATTAACCCTAAAAGTCGGCGATCGTCTTGCTCTCGCAACGTATCCGGTGATTTTAACCAAGCGTAATAACCACTCGGGTGAACTTCAATAACGCGACACAGTAAACGAACAGAATATTGTGCTTGATGAGCCTTAATAAATGCATACTTTACTCGGACTCTTTGGCAAAGTATGCGGCGGCCTTTTTTAAGATGTCTTTTTCCGCCTTTAATTTTTTGACTTCTTTACGTAACAGCAAAAGTTCTTCTTTTTCGGTTTTCGATAACCCGCTATCTTCAAAATTCCTATACTTTTTACGCCACTCTCTTAAAGCCGAAT
>JBCCZV010000011.1:0-48463 GCA_039187085.1 Pseudomonadota bacterium | reverse complement strand
GAAGAGATAAAAGGCCGCATTTTCTTCCCATTAGTGAGTGGATATAGAAAAGGCACAGGTCTTGGCCTGAATATTGCTCAAACCCTTGTACAACAACATGGGGGTGTTATTGAGTGCGAAAGCCAACCTGGAGAAACGGTGTTTTCCGTCATTATTCCTGTCTGCAACCCATAAGCACAAACTTGCTTACTGCACCAAAATCGTGCAATCTTATTATAATGACTTTAAAAGGGGTGCAGAGCTAATGAATATTGATGCATTAATTATCGACGATGATGCTTCGATTCGTTGGGTTCTTGAGAAGGCCTTATCGAAATCAGGTATTTCTTGCCAAGCCATCGATGATGGTAGTCTTTTATTTGATAAATTACAAAAGATGACACCCAGCGTTATCATCTCGGATATACGTATGCCGCAGAGCGACGGCTTGGATATTTTATCCAAGCTGCAAGATGATTATCCCAGCATACCTGTCATCATAATCACCGCACATTCGGATCTACAAAGTGCAGTTTCTGCGTATCAAGGCGGCGCTTTCGAGTATTTACCCAAACCCTTTGATTTAGAAGATGCTGTTGCAACCGTTAAACGCGCCTTAGAGTTTCAAGAAACCACTCATGCGCAAACGGAGGCGGAAACTAATCCGGCACCTGAAATCATCGGCGAAGCTCCGGCTATGCAAGAAGTGTTTCGAGCTATTGGTAGATTATCCCGTTCAAATATTACTGTACTCATCAATGGAGAGTCTGGCACTGGCAAAGAGTTAGTTGCTCATGCACTTCATCGGCACTCACCGCGTGCACAGGCACCCTTTATTGCTTTGAATATGGCCGCCATACCACGCGAACTTATGGAATCTGAATTATTTGGGCACGAAAAAGGCGCTTTTACAGGAGCGAATCAACAACACCGAGGTCGGTTTGAACAAGCTAATAGCGGCACTTTATTTCTCGATGAAATTGGTGATATGCCAATGGAAACTCAAACTCGCTTGCTGCGAGTTTTATCGGATGGCGAGTTTTTCCGTGTCGGCGGCACTCAGGCGGTAAAAGTGGATGTGAGGGTTATCGCTGCTACCCATCAAAATCTGGAGTCACGTGTTGAACAAGGTCAGTTCCGCGAGGATCTGTTTCATCGGCTGAATGTAATCCGTGTGGCTTTGCCCGCACTACGCCAACGCAAAGCGGACATACCTCTATTAGCTAAACATTTTTTACAAAAAGCAGCTGATGAATTAAATGTTGATTGCAAACAACTCACCGAAGAAGTGACCAAACAATTGCAGTCTTTTGACTGGCCAGGGAATGTGCGTCAACTTGAAAATACCTGCCGGTGGTTAACCGTTATGGCCAGCGGACGTGATATCCATGTGCAAGATCTTCCACCCGAATTATATAAAAAGCGAGAAACAACTCAGCAAGAATTCTTGGATTGGGAATCAGCTTTAAGACAATGGGTGATGGATGAGCTTAATCAAAACTCGCAACCCTTACTGCCTCAAGCGCAACAAAAGTTTGAGCGTGCTTTGCTCGAATGCGCGCTTACGGTGACTTCAGGCCATAAGCAAGGCGCAGCAAAACTAATCGGCTGGGGTCGCAATACTCTGACCAGAAAGCTTAAAGAGCTCTATCAATAATCCGGTTATTTTAGGTAATTGAGTCAAATGGCTTTTCCTTTTGCAGGCATACTGAATATAATTCTTATCCAGTAATCCCAACCGGAGAATTCCTTTGCTACATATCGTGTTATTTGAGCCTGAAATTCCACCAAACACGGGGAATATTATTCGTCTCTGCGCAAATACAGGCTTGCAACTGCACCTGATTAAACCCTTGGGTTTTGAAATTGATGATAAACGCATGCGACGTGCTGGTCTTGACTACCATGAGTGGGCAAAAATACAAATACACGACTCTTGGGAAGCCTGTTTAAAGAATACCAATTTCCACCGTATTTTTGCTTGCACCACCAAAGGATCTTGTCATCATCATATACCTAATTATAAACCCAACGACGCCTTAATTTTCGGTCCTGAAACTCGAGGATTGCCAGACTCTATTCTTAAGCAGTTTACGCCTGAACAGCGTATAAGAATTCCTATGCTGCCGGAAAGCCGTAGCCTCAATTTATCCAACTCCGTAGCTATCATTGCCTATGAAGTTTTACGCCAATTTGATTTTGAGGGAATGCAGTAAACAGACCTCAAATATCGATACGCATAGCTTCCGGGCTATCTTCTTCGTGCGATATTATGGTCGCATTTTGTGGGATTTCTATGGCCAGCACGGAGACATCATCAGTAAAAGAATCTTGTCCATGCCATTCTTGTGTTTTTTCAAGTAAAGCATCTATCGAACTATTTAAAGGTAAAAATGAAGCAGCCTTGAGAGCATTCAGCATACGCGTGCGGCCAAACTCTTCTTTTGTTTCCTCTTTTTTTGCCTCGTAAATTCCATCCGAATACATATACAATCTGTCACCAGGTTCAAGTTGTAAAATGTGATCTTCATACTCAGGATTTTCGACTACGCCTATCGGAAAAGAAGCAATATCAAAGAATTGTGAGTCTCCACCTCGCCTCACCAAAATAGGTCCGGGATGCCCAGCGGTTACAAATCGAAACTGTAATTTCTGCAGGTCCAGTAATCCGTAAACCATCGTAAAATAGTGAGCTCCATTTGACATCATTGGATATAAATGATTTAAACGCTTTGCAACATCGTTAGGGCAGGCAATAGTGACACCATCAGGCTCCATTCTTACAATTAATGATGAAGGATCACGGAACTGAGAAATAGCCCGAGAAACAGAAACAGATAGTAGAGCTGATGCCACACCATGCCCACTGACATCCAATAAAAAAAGTGCGATGAATCGTGAGTTTAATTGCACATAGTTTAAAGAGTCTCCAGCTAATACGGTACTCGGCCGATATGCCCAAGCAAAACGTGCATTAGCCACCATAGGCGACATAGTTGGTAATAAACTTTTTTGAACGCGTGAAGCCGCATCCAGATCCTTAGCAATTGTATTTTTAAAATTTTCTAATTCTTTGTTTCTCGTTTTAAGATCTTTTTCTAAATTTTTTATTTTTAAATGTATCTTAATGCGAGCCAGAACTTCATCAGCTTGAAAGGGTTTTGTAATATAATCGACAGCACCGAGTTGTAAACCTTTAACCTTATTCACGGGTTCATCAAGTGCTGATAAAAAAATAATAGCGATATCATGTAAGCTTTCATCTTCACGTATTTTCTCACAAGTTTCATACCCATCCATTTCTGGCATCATGATATCCAGCAAAATCAAAGCCGGCTTTATTTTTCTGGTAATAGCAATCGCATCTAATCCATTTTTTGCTATATAAATTTTATACGAATCTTGATTTAATGTTTTGTATAAAACTTGTAAATTTGTTGCATTATCATCAACAATAAGAATTTTCTCTACAACTGAGTTCATTGCAACTCCCCTAAAATATCTTGTTTTAATTGCTGAACAATAACAGACATACGCGACATGTCGAATTGATAATGTGCTTGCTGTAAATCTTTAGACGCTGCATCAATACGATTGTCTCGCAACTCTAATAGTGTCGCTAAAGCACTTTCGATTTTTTCGACATCACCGACTTGTAAAGCATCATCTAACCTAACAAGATAGTCTAAAGATACAGAACACATGTTTTTAAAATCAACATCCGATTCAAAATTCTTCTCAACATTTTTCGTTTGAACATCGATAAATTCTATCGATAACATCTTTTGCACTTTTTGAAAAAGCTCAGCCATATAAATTGGTTTTACAATAAGCTCATCAAATCCTGCTGCTCGAATTTCTTCATCATATCCTGCTATGGCATTGGTTGATAATGCAATAACTCGCATATTTTCATCTTTTGCATGAGATTTAATATGCGTGACAATTTCTGTAAGTTTCATTTGAATATAATCAATATCAATAAGAATCATTGCAAATGATTTATTTTGAATTTTTTTCAGAACATCTTCACACCCCAAACCTGCCACCACATCAAAACCTGCACTTTCAAAAAGCCGCACCATAATATCTGTACTCATTGTATTATCATCAGCGATTAATACAGAAACTGATAGTTCAGGTGGTAAGATTGGATTCCAAGTGTCAATTAAACTACTTTTGGCTATCTGGGTTAAATCATCGGTTTCTTCATCATGCAAAGCAATAGTAAAACGAAATGTTGTTCCGCTACCGACTTCACTTTCCACTTCAATTTTTCCACTTAATAATTCCACCATTTTTTTGGTAATCGCAAGTCCCAACCCAGTGCCACCTGCATTCTTACCAGTCTCTGTTTGCTTAAAAGCTTCAAACACTCGTGTTAATTGCTCATGGGGAATTCCTGCTCCCGTATCGCTAACTTCAAAAGCTAACTTTGTCGGAGAAGCTCTCTCGATGCGTAATAGAATAGAGCCCCTTTCCGTAAACTTGATAGAATTCCCCAGTAAATTTAGAAGAATTTGCTTAAGCTTTACATCATCCGTTGTAATCACTTGCGGTAAATCTTTATGCGTTTGAATCTTAAAACTTAAACCTTTTTGTTCAGCTCTTTGCTTTATCATATCTTCGACTTGATGAATAATAAGTGAGAACTCGCAAGGCTTTTTATCTAATTCCATATTTCCACTTTCAATTTTTGTTAAATCTAAAACGTCACTGATGACATGTAACAAGTGTTGGCCACAGCTTTCAATACCGGATAAACATTGTTTTTGTCCTCGACTGAATGATTCATCTCGCTGTAATACTTGCACATAGCCCAAAACACCATTCAAGGGCGTGCGTAATTCATGACTCATACTGGATAAAAAAACGCTTTTTGCGCGGTTGGCTTGTTCTGCAGCAATTTGAGCTTCGTGTAATTGTTTTTCTGTGGATTTCCTACGAGTAATGTCTCTTGCAATACCTTCTACACTGCAAACATTACAAAATTGATCCAGGACAGGATAATCGTGGATTTCAAAAATACGTAACGAACCATCCTTATGCCTTAGCTCTACTTCTAACGGCGTTAAACCCAAAACACTATCTTTGTTTTCTGCTTTAACCATCGCTTGATCACGACCCGTTTTAATCATCTTTGAAAATCGTTCTATCGCTTCTTCTTCGGAAAACCCTAATACATTTTTTATAGAAGGGCTGAAATACGTAAATTGTCCATCCGAATCATGGGTGTAAAAAACATATTCATTTTTTAAACCTGCTAACAGTCGTTGGTAACGCGCTTCACTATCCTGCAAGCTCTTAGCGAGCTCGACTTGTTCTTGTGTTTGCAGATCACTATTTTCTACACTGGCTTTACAAACACTAACCACTTTATCTAGCTCAACGATCTGTGTTTTTAAAAAACGCATCAAAGTCTTGTTTTTTTGAGGTTGATTTAACCAAAGAGCCAGCTGTTGTTCCGCTTTCCAAAACCACCAAGCAAACCATACATGAAGACTGCCAGCAACACACAGAAGCACGAAAGCAACGGATAAATTTAGCCAAGAAATATTTTCTCCAATAGTCTTAGATGAATCGCTATGCAGCATAGTTTCAAGAACAAACACGCAGCCAGCAAAAGCCAATGTGGCTGTCATCAATGAACCCCAAAGAAAATATTTAAAATGCATTTCGACAGAGTGTAACCTTTTAGACATTTTCACTGTATTTAAACTCACCATTTTGAAAAAAATACGCTTGTTCCACACTTTTAGTCGCTTGTATGTTCAAGGGTCATGATTTTTGTTTCAATATCATCTAATATTAGAAGCATGAACCCTGTATGTGAATCATCACAAATTAATGCCAAGATGAGCTTAATTGGACAAAATTCATTCAAATCAAACCCAACTTCTCTTTGCGAAGTGCGACGCTTTGTTAAGGGTATCGTAAGTCCTTATTTTCCTGATAAGGATCTTCACTGTATTGTATTGGCGATAGACGAGGCTTGTGCTAACATCATCAAACATGCACATGCTGGCTGTCCTAATGGGCAGATATTTTTGGCTATTCATAAAAAGTCGAAAGATATTGTTTTCGAACTCCTAGACGATGCTGCTCCCATCGATCAATCATGTGTCAAGTCAAGACCACTCGATGAAATCCGACCAGGTGGCTTAGGCGTACACATCATTAACCAAGTCATGGATGAGGTTCGCTTTAAAGAGCCACCTAACGGGTACGGGAATTTTCTCGAATTAACAAAAACCATTGCAGAAGCTCACGGAGATACTGTGTGAATATTGAGAGTTATGAAAAAAATAATTTTACTGTTTTAAAATTAGAGGGCGAAATTGATTTAAGCTCTTCACCGGTGGCTAGACAGCATATTTTAGATACCCTGAATAAAAAACAGAATATCATTGTTGATTTAGAGCGAGTCGAGTATATCGATAGTTCAGGTATCGCAAGTCTTATTGAAGGCTTACAAGCTGCGAAAAGCTTATCACTTTCGTTTGTTCTAACCGGCATATCAAGTTCTGTTATGCAAGTTTTTCAGTTAGCAAAACTGGAAGATATTTTTGAAATTCGGGAAAGTGTCGAAAGTGTGGCTGATTAATCAACCACACACTCATTCCAAAGCATTAATTTTCTTTACTAAGCCGCTTGTTTTTCAGCTTCCATTTCTTTAATCTTTTCCTTCATTTTGCTTATCAATCCATTGATGCCTTCTTTGTCGATAATTGAACCGTAGCTTCCTTTAAAGTTTTTAATTAAGCTTATGCCTTCAATAACTACATCATACACCATCCAGTCTTCGCCCGATTTTCTAAGACGATAAACAACGGGAATAGATTTTGTTGAAGATACAATTTCAGTTTCAACGACAGCAAAAACATCACGTTTTATAGTTTCGCCTTTAAATTCAACTTTTTCGTTTGAGAAATTTTCAATATTCTTTAAATAAGTTCTAGCTAACATTTGCGAATACAAATCAATAAATGTCTTCTTCTGTTCTTTACTTGCCGTTTTCCAATCTCTGCCCAAGGTTCGTTGTGACATCATTTTATAATTGAATCGATTTTCGACTGATTCGGTAATTTTATTTTTCTTCACATCAACATCTAAAGTTTTATCGCGTAAAACTGTCAGTATTTCATCAATGGTTTTTTTCATCGATTCCGTTGGCGTAGAGGCCTGAACACTATTTACTGCTAAGCCGAACTGAGCTATCACAAAGATAAAAATCAGTTGCTTCAAAAATAAACGCACCATAATAAACTCCAATATATAACAATCAACATTGATTGAGCTAAGAGAACACAGTCCAAAACCAAGTCCCAGAGTTACTCAATTAATTTTCAAACATGTATTTACTAATCAGCTTTTCAATGCTGACCGCGGATTCTGTCTCAATAATTTCACCACCGGCTTCAATGGTCATATCATCAGCACCTGGAGATATTTCGACGAACTTGTCACCAATAATGCCGGCTGTTCGAATACTTGCGATAGTATCAATTTGTAATACGATATCTTTATTAATATCCATCACAACTTTCGCATCAAAATTTGCTGTATCTAATTCAATATCCGTCACTTTTCCGACTTTAACACCCGCAATCTCTACAAAAGCGCCAGGTTTTAAACCCGAAATAGAACCAAAACGCGCATAAACAGAGTATGAATCACTGCCTAAAAATTTCACGCCACCCATGTTAATCGCCATATAACTAAAGGCTAAAAAACCCAATATGACAAAAACGCCCACGACAAATTCTAATCTACCTTCCTTCATATTCGCCCACCAAACCAATCAAAAATGAAATCTCTTTATTTAAATACCATTATCTATTAGAGCAAAATAGCTGTTAACAAGTAATCACTGACTAATATAGCAATCGAAGCAATAACAACAGCTTCTGTTGTGAGCCGGCTAACACCCTCTGCACCATAAGCATTTTTCGCTAAATGTAAATAATACCCTTTACTTGACGTTATCCAGACAATCAGTAAACCAAAAACAAAAGATTTAATGAGCCCCATATTGATATCATTCCATTTAACACTGTCATACATACTAGAAAAATAAGCACCAGGGTTTACATCAAATAAAATCACACCTGCAAAATAACCACCGCCGACACCAACAACGTCGAAAATAGACGTCAGTAAGGGCAATGTTAAAATGGCAGCGACATACTTAGGCACTAATAAATACTTCACGGGGTCAATAGCCATGCACTCCAAAGCTGCAATTTGTTCATCAGAACGCATGATTCCAATTTCTGCACAAATAGCCGAGCCCGCTCTACCTATAACCATCAAGGCTGTTAACACAGGACCTAATTCGCGAATCAAACTTAACGCAACCGCTGAACCGAGTAAGTCGACAGAGCCAAACTGATTGAGCGTGTAATAGCCTTGGAGACCTAATACCATGCCCGTAAAAGCACCCGACACAGCGATAACAAACATTGACTTTGCGCCAATAAAATGAATTTGTTTGAAAATAGGCCCAAATTTAAAGGGCGGAGAAAATATTTTTATAAATGTTGCCCATAAAAGAATAGACATTCGACCGACTTCTTCAGTCGTTTCTATAACATTACTGCCTAAACGCTGAATTTTTGCAATCATCAGTTTTGTGGCTCCAAATAACCAAATTAGTTAGTCACCGACTAAACGCTTGAGATAATCTTCAGCGTCGACTTTCTCATGTCGTGGTCGTCGATTAAGAAAATCCTGAATACGTTTATCGCTACTCGCTTTGACTTGCTCTGCTGTATCCGAGATCAAGATATGGCCTTGATGCAGTATGGTGATGCGATCAGCGATTTTAAACGCGCTTTCCAATTCATGCGTCACCACCACAGTAGTCATTTTTGTTGCATCTCGTAGTTTGATAATGAGTTCATCCAGTTCAGCAGAAACTACTGGATCGAGACCAGCTGAAGGCTCATCAAGAAAAAGAATATTGGGATCCATAATAATCGCTCGAGCAATTGCAGCCCGTTTAAGCATACCTCCTGAAAGTTCAGATGGCATAAGCGACTCAAATCCCGCTAGGTTCACAACCTCTAACTTCATGCGTGTCATAACCTGCATGGTTTTTTTATCCAACTTAGTATGCTCTCTCAAAGGGAGTTGGACATTATCTGCCAAAGACATGGAACCAAATAGCGCCCCTCCTTGAAAAGCGACGCCCATTTGTTTGCGAAGACGATACAGATCTTTTTGCGCAGCATTGCAAATATCGGTACCCAATATATCGATACTGCCAGAGGTTGGTTGTTTTAAACCAAGTAAGTTACGTAGAAGGGTGCTTTTGCCTGAACCACTCCCTCCCATGATCACATGAATTTCCCCTTTATTGACTTGCATACTCACATCAAACAGGATTTGACGTTGTCCATAATGGGTCACTAGATTGCTAACTTCTACAACGCGATTATTATTTTCGGTCATTTTATCTTCGACGATTTAATGAGTTTATGAGCAAACTATTAATTTATACAAAAAGTGCTAGGTTTTTCAAATAGAATTCCGCATTAATTGTTTCAAGTTTTAATGTTTTAAATGAAAAACCCCGTAAAACATTATAGGTTTTGTGGAACGAATTGAAAGAAAAATAAAAGTGGGCCAATGTCATTGAGAATGGGGAAGGAACTAGTCAAGTTCCCTCATGATACGAAAACCGTTATACTTGCCGGGGTTGTTTGGCGCTCGACCAGCTCGATTAGATACACGTAATGCTTCAGGTTTTGAGCCCCAGGAGCCACCTCTTACTACACGCTCATCACAATTCGGCTTATCCATTGCCTGTCCTTGCGATTCGCTAGCTTGATAACGCATTTTGCAGTCAAGAACCCACTCCCAAACATTACCTGCCATATCATGTACAGCAAAAGCATTAGATGGATAAGAACCAACAGGTGAGGTACCTGGCCATTGAACAGTCTTGGGATCTTCAGCATCACAACAAAACTCAGTATTGTAATTGGCTTGCAGGTGACTAGGCTGATCACCCCATGGGAAAATACGATTTTGTTCTGCATTCGCAGAGTATTCCCATTCCGCTTCCGACAACAATCGATAACGAAAGCCTGTTTGTCGGCTCATCCATTCGGTATAAGCCACAGCATCGTACCAACTTACATTAATCACCGGATGGTTGCCACTGCCCCACCCTTCATCATCAGGCAATTCTAAGTTGTTCGCTTGAGCGTAACGTGCATATTCGGCCACAGTAATTTCGAATTTACTGACGGCAAAAGCATTACTGAAAGTGACTCTACGAATCGGTTTCTCATCATCATCACCGTCAACAAATTGATTGCCCATAACAAAACTTCCCGAAGGGATGATAACCATAACCGGGGAAACACCACCAACTTGCATTCTATCTTGAAATTCTGTGCCTACCTTAGCTTGTGGACGTTCGACTACAGCAGGCTCGGGTGTTTTTTCTACGATCACTTCTTGAGGCTGACGGGGTGGAGGTTGTTTTTCAGGTTGAACTTTCGGTTCAGGTAAATTGGCCGCAGATTGTAGAGGCCTCGGTTCAGGGTTAGCTTTAAACATTTGGTTCAAACTTGCCATACGTGCTGCTACTTTTTCCGAGGTTGGAAGAATCGCTTGAGCAGTCTCTAAATAGCGCCTTGCACCAGCTCTGTCACCTTTCACTAATGCTTTATCAGCAAAGATTAAATATTGATCACAAATATTTTCGAGTCCATCCAAAGCGTCTTGATTCTCTGGTTCCAACTTAAGTACTTCAAGATATTTGAGGTGCGCGTTGTTACCGACAGGTCGTGTTAAGCGTAGCGCTATCACATCATTTTCAGCTTCAGTGAGTAGACCCTTAACTTTGTCATCTAACTCTTTTTGACGTTGCTCTCTCGCCTTTTGGGCTTTTTGTTCTAATAAGTCGACTGGTGGTAAAACAGAATCACCTACCTTGCGTTCATCGGGTAAAGTCCCCTCTAAACCCTCATTAAATAATAGAGGGCGAAATTGTATCAGTAACGCAACACCAACAACTAAAGTCATTAATATCCAGCGAAAACGTCTATTTTTACGCTTTTGGGAGGCTAGTTGTTGCTCCGCTTTGAGGCTGGTCGTTGCTCCTGTACGCCTATTGTTACCTTGTTTCAACTTACCATTTTTTTCTAAAAGCGTGAGCTCTTTAAGAAAGTCTCTTGCGGTGTCGTAACGATCTTCCGCCTCTTTTGCCATGAGCTTATCGATAATAGGCTGGAACTGGCTTATACGTTTAGGCAAAGTAGGGATGGGGTCGTTAACGTGCTGTAAAGCTAAACCTATCGTTGTGTCAGCTTGATAAGGAGCATTCCCTGTTAACATTTCGTAGAGAACAACACCTAAACTATAAAGATCGGCCCTTCCATCTAAATCATACTTGCCTTTGGCTTGCTCTGGACTCATGTAGCTTGGCGTACCAACAGACATACCAGTATCTGTCATACGGTTATCGCTGCGCATTGCTCTAGCAATACCCAAATCAGTCAATACAGCGCGATCTTCACGATCAAATAAAATGTTTTCTGGCTTAATGTCCCTGTGAACAAATCCTGCTTTATGAGCGTACTCTAAAGCAGCTCCCACTTCGCGAGCAATTTTAAAAATCTGAGGAATACTCAGTTTTTTCTCGATTCGTTGCTTTAAATCTCCTCGAGGAAGAAGATTCATAACATAGTATTGATAGCGCAGCGACTTGTAATCGGACTGTCCAACATCAAAAATGCTGACGATACCAGGATGATCAAGAGCAGCTGAAGCCATGACTTCGCGCTTGAAACGTGCGGCATGATCGGCGTTACGAGCGAATTCAGGAGGTAAGACTTTTACAGCCACCTGACGCTTGATACGAACATCTACAGCTAGGTAAACATCTGCCATGCCCCCAGAGCCGAGTAAGCTCTGTATTTTATACTTACCGAGCTGTGTCCCGGCAGCTAGCATGACAGTGTTCCTTTACAATTTTTTATAACCAATTTAATAACACGCTATTCTTTATCAGACGACAACATTAAGGTCAGTCAAAGTTAACCCTTTGATTCATTTAATAACCATATAGTAGTCGTTTTGGGCTTTGAGTTGGAGTAATAAGCGCAACAATTTTTAAGTTTATTTTTAAAGTTCTGGTTTTAGTGCTCTAGTCATCAGATTTTTTGCTGCTTCATCAGGTTGCATATTGTGATAGAGTACCCGATATATTTGTTCGACTATCGGCATTTCTACCGAGTAACGTTCGGCCAGTTCATAGACTTCCTTCGCATTACCTACGGCTTCGACAACTTGCCCTATCGATCGTTCAGCCTCTTGCAAACTGATGCCTTGACCTACAGCCAAACCAAAGCGTCGGTTTCTGGATTGATTATCCGTACAAGTTAAGACCAAATCACCAAGTCCAGCCATGCCCGAGAAAGTACCTTTTTGTCCACCGACAGCTAAACCCAATCGTGTAAGTTCAGCAATTCCACGCGTAATCAATGCAGTACGAGCATTTGCACCAAAACCTAAGCCATCAGCCATACCGGCACCAACAGCAATAATATTTTTAACTGCACCACAAAGCTGAACACCGACCACGTCATTGCTGGTATATACCCTGAAATAATCGTTATGTAACAATTGAGTCAGTTCATTTAACCAACTTGAATCTGTCGAAGCTAAAGTAGTGGCTGTTGGTAAGTTTTTTGCGAGCTCTTTGGCAAACGTTGGGCCAGAAAGAATCGCCTTGGGGATTTCTTTTCCTAGGAGTTCTTCGGCAACATCCAGCAGAAACATGCCAGTTTGTGGGTCCAAACCTTTGGTGGCAGATACAATTCGCGTTTTCTTGCGGACCCATGGTTTTATAGATTGTATGACATTACGAAATGCATGGCTGGGAACCACAACCATAATGTTGTCATGCACTTCTAAACAAGCTTGCAAATCATGAGTGGCGATTAAATCTTGGGGAAACTTGAGCCCTGAAAGGTAACGTTCATTACTTGTCACCCTATTCATAGCAGAGACATGTTCGATACTTCTTGCCCACAAAGAAACCTTCACCCCGTTTCGAGCAAGCAGCATCGCCAATGCTGTGCCATAGGAACCCGCGCCTATCACTGCCATAGTGGGCTTGGTTTTTTTTTCATTTAAACTCACGGAACACCCGTTTGAATTACCACACCGCTAAGCGCTTTGCTTTAGCCTAATATTTATTTGCGTTTTTTAATACAGAACTATAGTAGCTGTCTTCTAAGTTGAAAACCAGCTAACCACTTGTTAAACAATTCTCACAAACGGATTTGAATGTATCGAGGGAGTACAATCAACAAGAGGTGATTAGAAGAAAATTGCATAGGTCATATGGATTGTAAAATATTTACGGCCAACATGACCTATCAAAAACAGAATTTGACTAAGCGTTATTCTCAGTCGCACCTTTAGCTGCTTCAGCTTGTTTTTTCAGCTGTTGGACGTAAAGGTTGTCAAAATTGACGGGCGCTAATAGAACTTGTGGGAAACCACCACGCGCAACAACACTTGAAATGACTTCTCGTGCGTAAGGGAAGAGCAAGTTAGGACAATAAGAACCTAATGCATGATGCAACTGTTTATCATCAAGACCTTCAATACTGAATACACCAGCTTGTTGAACTTCAATCAAGAAAACCGTTTTTTCTTCTTTGTTTTTAGCGGTTAAAGTTATCGCTAAAACCACTTCGAAAACGTTATCAGCAAGTTTTTCAGATTTTGTGTTCAACTCCATCGAAATTTGTGGCTGATATTGCTCACGGAAAATGTGAGGAACGTTAGGTGCTTCGTAAGAAACGTCTTTTACAAAAATACTTTGAATGTTGAACTTGTTACCAACACCTTTATCTTCAGAAGCAGAGCCATTTGTTGGGGTAACGCTGTTATCGTTATTTTCTGACATAATAATTCCTGTCTATTTAATGGGTTAAAAATTTTAAATAATCCCCAGCCGTTGAAACAGAAGAAAAAAACATACGAATTGAGCACTCACACGATTCCCTTACTGGCCAATGCCGAGCATTTCCTCTAGTTTACCTTCTCGATGGAGCGCATATAAATCATCACACCCACCGATAGGGGTATCATCGATAAAAATTTGTGGCACTGTATGTCCGCCGCTTTTTTCCGTCATCTCTTGACGTACTAAAGGCTCTCCATCAACAGGTATGTAGTTATAAACACTACCTAACTCATCAAGTAAGGCTCTTGCTCGCAAGCAATAAGGACAGTAAGCACTTCCATACATGGTTACATTAGCCATAAAACCTCCAGTTAAAACGCATCATACAATATCTATCCAGAAAGCACTTAAGCTGTATGCACCGGCATATTTTCAGCTTTCCAGGTCTGCAAACCACCGTTTAATTTGTGAACGTTCTTATAACCCAATTTTTTGAGTTTAAGCACCGCCGTTCCAGATTGAAGACCATTCGGGCATACGATGATGATTGGGCCTTCTTGTTTTTTTTCAAGAACGACATTTTTTTCTTCAAGCTTATCGAGGGCAATATTAATCGCACCAAGGATGTGACCTTTGCGATATTCTGCGGCAGAACGCACGTCAACCACCAAGGCTTCATCCTTATTCATTAAACTTATTGCTTGTTGGGGCGTTAAATTTTTGCTTCCAGAAGCAGCACTTTGGATGTAGGAGAGAACTATAAGAATTGCCACCACCAGCCAAGCTGAGGTGAGAAGGTAATGATTACCTAAAAATGTTGTAAATTCGTCCATAGATAACTTAAATTTGCCACAATTGTAATTTTTAACACTCACATTTTTCAAATTGTATGATGAGTGTCCTCAAGATAAACGCATTTTGCTATAAGCCGCAAGATTATACACGTTTTAAAGATGACGAGCGACATATCACAACGAAGTTTTAAAAATGCTTAAAATTCAATTCTTTAAAATTTAATAGAGGCCCTAACAAAGCCTTAGTTTTGAGTTCATCGACAATCGCTTAAGCATTGCAAAAATGTTCTTCTTAACCAGCCCACACTAAATTTCATCCTCTAAGCCACAAGCGTTCGGACTCAGGTAACTATTCATTTTATTTTTCGCTTAAATTCTATACTTTACTGAGTATTCAACAACAATTGCTTTAAGTTAATCACTGGTGAATTGCCAACTAAGCCGTTATGATAAGTGACTCACTCTGATGAGTTTTTAGCTTCAGTAAAGCCACCACGAGAGACCTATGCGCAAAAAGCCTTTAACTCTACTCATCCTTGACGGTTGGGGAAACCGTGTAGAAACGACAAACAACGCAATCGCCTTAGCTGATACACCTTGCTGGGACCATTTGATGACCAGTGCCCAACATACCGCTATTGCTACTTCAGGCGAATCTGTAGGCTTGCCTGATGGACAAATGGGCAACTCCGAAGTGGGACACATGAATATCGGAGCAGGTAGAATCGTTTACCAAGATTACACTCGCATTTCTAAGGCTGTAAAAGAAAGTACTTTAAGGTCGAACATGGCCTTAAAGACACAGTTCGAACAACTTGCCTCTCAACAAAAAGCGCTACATATCATTGGCTTAGTTTCTCCTGGTGGCGTTCATAGTCATGAAGATCATATCATTGGTGCTATCGAAATGGCTGTAGCCTGCGGCGTTCAATCGCTTTATTTACATGCCATACTTGATGGTCGTGATATGCCACCACAAAGCGCTCAACCTTCCTTAGAAAAAATGGAAGCTTTATTTTCAAAGTTAGGTGTAGGAAAAATCGCAACGCTGAGTGGCCGTTATTATGCAATGGATCGAGATAATCGTTGGGATCGTGTTGCGCTAGCTTTTAACGCTATCGTACATGCCCATTCAGAAAATAGCGCTCCAAACGCGCTCGAAGGCTTAGCTGTTGCCTACGAAAACCAACAAACCGATGAGTTTATTAAACCCTGCGTTTTAAAGGCTTATCAAAACCTTGGTTTGCAAAAAGATGATGGCATACTTTTTATGAATTTCAGAGCTGATAGAGCACGACAACTCAGCCATGCTTTATCCGATCGTGTTTTTGACGGCTTTGATCGTGGGGCTTTTTCGGGCACCAAAAATTTTGTCGCACTGACTCAGTATGATACTGAATTGGATGTCGAGGTCGCTTTTCCCCCTCAATCCTTAGAAAATACCTTAGGCGCCGTTCTTGAGCAACATCAACTCACACAATTGCGCATTGCGGAAACTGAAAAGTATGCGCACGTTACCTTTTTCTTCAATGGTGGAGTAGAAGAACCTCACATCAATGAACATCGTGAACTGATTCCATCACCTCAAGTAGCCACCTATGATTTACAACCAGAAATGAACGCTGCAAAAGTTGCCGATACAATTGTTGAACACATTCAACAACAACATTTTGATGTTATTATTTGTAACTTCGCTAATCCCGATATGGTAGGGCACACAGGTAAACTTGATGCTACCATTAAAGCCATTGAGACCATAGATACTTGTTTAGAGCAAATTATTAAAGCCACTAAGGAAGCTGACGGAGAATGCTTAATTACCGCTGATCATGGAAATGCAGAACTTATGGTATGTGCTGAAACCGGACAACCACACACTTCGCACACAACAGGCGATGTCCCTTTTGTGTATGTCGGACAACGCGCAACCATTGTTAACAACCAAGGGAAGCTGTCGGATATTGCTCCTACTATCCTACACCTTTTAAATATTCCCCAACCACAAGAAATGACTGGAACTTCAATACTTAAATTAAGTTAACATTTGCGTCTTTACATGTTGTTCAACACTCTTTTCATTAACTGCAAGCAAAAGCGGCAATTGTTCATGCTGCTTGCAACATTAGGTATTTTTTTTATACCAATTGCCAGTAGTAATGAAGCCGAATCCTTAAATCAAGAGAGCCAAAAAGCCACGCAAAAGCAACTTCAACATTTGCAGCAGAAAATTCGTAGTATCCAAAAGCTTCTCGATTCCAACAAAAAACGTCATTCTAATGCCCAAAAACAATTAGCAAAAACTGAAAAACAAATCAGTAAAACTTCGAAAGCACTACGCAAGACACGCCAAGAACTCAAAGATTCTAATCTACGATTAGCCCAGCATAGCCGCAAACAAAAATCATTAAATAAAGAAAAAACCAAACAACAAGAACTACTCGCAAGCCAAATTCGTTCAGCTTTTATGAATGGCCAACAAGAATATTTGCGACTGCTTCTCAACCAAAAAGACCCAGCTATCGTTGGCCGCACTCTTGAATTTTATCGTTATCTTAACAACGCGCGCGTCGCATCAATTCAAAATTTTATTGCAACACTAGAAGCCCTTAAGGTTGTTGAAAAAGAGATGTCTAAAGAAATAGCAACGTTAAACCAGCTTGAAGCGCAACAGTCAAAACGCCGTAAAACTTTGACACGTCAGAAAACTCAACGCAAAAAAATCGTTACACAATTGCTTTCTGAAATTAAAAATAATGATCAAGCTTTAACAGGATTACGCGAAAATGAGCGCGAAGTTATGGCCATTCTCAATGCCATCGCGTCTTCATCGAACTCTACTGGTCAAAACGCTTTGAAAGGTCTAACCGAATTAAAAGGTTCTCTCAAGTGGCCTGTTAGAGGCACTCTCAAAAATTATTTTGGAAAAACACGCGAACAAGGCAATTTAAAATGGAAAGGCGTTATGATCAATGCACCAGAAGGCGGTGATGTTCGCGCTATTTATCATGGGCGTGTCATGTTTGCTGATTGGTTGAGAGGCTTTGGGTTGTTAACAGTTGTCGACCATGGTAATGGTTATTTAAGTTTGTATGGACATAATCAGTCATTGTTTAAAGAAGCTGGTGAATGGGTAGAATCTGGCGATATTATTTCAACGGTCGGCCAAAGTGGAGGGTCAAGTCAATCAGGACTTTATTTTGAAATTCGCAAAGGAGCGAAGCCTTTAAATCCCTCACATTGGTGCGGTTCACAAGGTTAGAAAACTACCTATATAACCTACTTTTTAAGAAGTTTTTAATTTTATATTCCTTTTCATAATAAAGCGATTTAATTTGACAGACTTTGCATTATTCATGTGATTAATTTCAAATATACCCTTTTGAAAGCGGTGTTTTAAAACAACCTTTCGTCTTGTATTTGGAAATAAATAATGATAAGTGACTGACTTTGCGACAAGTTATTAATTTGATAAAAAATTAACTAGATTTGGTAGCGAATAGTTCGCTATAGTGGAATGTAGAGTGCATATTTTTGTGAGAATTACTTGATGATTAGACCGAGAAAATACCTCGAAAGATTCAGAAACCCCTTTTCTGCTTTCATCATTTTATTTTTTGTTCTTCAATCAGTTAATGCTAAGGATGAAGAATCTCAAAATCACCCCACCCCTTTACCATTTGATGAGTTATCTGCATTCGCCGATGCTTATAACCGTATTAAAAGCGTGTATGTTGAAGATGTTGACGACAAAAAGCTATTAGAAGGTGCTATTGCGGGTATGATGGCTGCACTGGATCCACATTCTTCATTTCTCGATAGCAGTGCTTTTACAGACCTGCAATCATCGACGAAAGGTGAGTATGGTGGTTTGGGTATTGAAGTCGCACCTGATAGTGGTTTTATTAAAATTGTCAGTCCGATGGAAAATACACCTGCGGAACGCTCCGGTATTTTAGCGGGCGATCTCATTATTAAAATTGATGATTTCTCTGTCAAAGACGTCCCTTTAGGACAAGCCATTGAAAAAATGCGAGGTAAAATTGGCGATCCGGTCCTACTTACGATCGTTAGAAAAGGGATCGAGTCACCCATTGATATCGAAGTGGTGCGGGATGTTATTAAAGTAACCAGTGTGAGAGGAGAGTTGTTGGGTGATGATTATGGCTACGTCAAAATTAATCAATTTCAACATAAAACAGGGGAAGATTTCCGACAGAAGCTCGCTAATTTACAGGAACTTAACAAAAAAACCTTGAAAGGTTTAATACTCGACTTACGCAACAATCCAGGTGGTGTCCTTAGTGCTGCAGTGGATGTTTCCGATGCTTTGTTGAAGGAAGGTATCATTGTTTCGACTCGGGGAAGAGCAAAAGAGTCAGCCTCTATCATGCATGCCAAACCCGACGATTTAATGAGCAATGCACCCATTGTCGTTCTCATAAACAATGGTTCGGCTTCTGGTTCAGAGATTGTGGCTGGCGCGCTTCAAGACAATAAACGAGCACTAATTGTTGGAACACGCTCTTTCGGTAAGGGCTCCGTGCAAACACTTTTACCGATTCATGGCGATGCAGCACTGAAATTAACTACTGCACGCTACTACACACCTTCAGGCCACTCAATTCAAGGTGAAGGAATTGTTCCTGATATCGAAACACCATTAGGCAAATGGGTTGTGGAAGACACAGAATCCGCCGTTTTCGAGTCGGACTTGCCGGGCTCACTCTCTAACGACACAAACCCTAATAAAATTGTTGCCGGTGTTTATGATAACCCATTGGTGAAAAGTGATAGTCAAATTAAAGAGGCCGTACACCTTCTGAAAGGTTATACGCTACTTTCATTTAAAAATTAGAGTATTTTTGGGTTCAGTAAATTATTTCTAGGAGTGGTTGGGTTGGGATGACAATCCGGAGATATTCAACCAGTTTTTCCAGTCAAATTGCTTATCTCCTAAAGCAATAAAATCATCGTTTTTTAGATGATCACGTAAATTATAGCGTAAAGATTCGAAGTTCAGGGAGCAAACCTGCCCTCCCGCTTCTTCGAGAACAAGCTGAGCAGCGGCAGTATCCCACTCGGATGTTGGCCCCAATCTAGGATACAAATCCGCCTTACCTTCTGCGATTAAACAGACTTTTAAAGAGCTACCTACTTGCTTCTCACTAGTCTTCCCTTTTAAGCGCCCTAACAATTGCGGAAGCCGGTCATGGCCGCTATATCGACTATTAAGAACCGTTAACTGAGGCTCTCCATTAGCATTTTGCGGCACCCTACGTGTCGCCAAGGCTTGAGAAACACCATTAAGTTTATGACGAGTAAACGCACCTTTACCTCTTTCTGCAAAATAAAAAAGGTCATCGGGAGGCGCATAAACAACTGATAAAGTTGGGGAGTTTTCTTCGATTAACGCAATATTTACCGTGAATTCTCGCCGTCCATGAATAAATTCTTTTGTGCCATCTAAAGGATCAATCAACCAATAGCGAGACCAACTTTTTCTACGAATCAAGTCGCTTTCTAAACTTT
Source organism: Pseudomonadota bacterium (assembly GCA_039187085.1). Classification (GTDB taxonomy): domain Bacteria; phylum Pseudomonadota; class Gammaproteobacteria; order Enterobacterales; family JBCCZV01; genus JBCCZV01. Next base: position 28,228 of record JBCCZV010000011.1, on the reverse strand, counting down.
CTTCGGACAGCACAGGAATTGTACAATCAACGGCATGCAATTGTTTAATGATCTCATGATGAGAGGCCATGTCAGCTTGTGTGACCGGAGACTGGTCCGATTTTTTTTGAACAAAGATTTGGTCGGTTTGAAAATACGTCATAATTCTCTGCCCTGCACTGTGTGCAATCTGGCAGAGCGATTCGACGTTTAATGGTTTCATTGCTCAATCACTTTGTGGCGGGCTGGTATTAAAAGTGTAACCATTTTCAAGATAATCGCGAGCTAAATACAAAGCAGCGATACTTCGCGCTTCTGTGCAATTCGCTTGTTTAAAAAGCTCTGGAAGTTCGGAAAGTTTCCATGGTACCACTTCAATCTCTTCAGGCTCATCCCCTTGCAAACGCTTAGGATAGAGGTCTCGTGCTAATACGACACTCATTCGATGATTGAGATAACCAGGAGCTAAACTGATACTTTTCAGTTCTACCAGCTCATGAGCACCATATCCCACTTCTTCCATCAATTCGCGATTGGCTGCTTCGATAAAAGACTCATCTTTTTCTACCAATCCTTTGGGCAGACCTAATTCATAATGGTCTAATCCAGCTGCATATTCTTTGGTAAGAAGCACGGTATCCTCGTCCTGCATGGGCACAATCATGACAGCACCATATCGCCCTGCTTTTAGCCTTTCATAACGACGCTCTTCACCGTTTGAAAAGCGAAGGTGCAAGGCCTCTACTTTAAATAGTCGAGTTTCAGCGATAATTTCTTGGTGCAAGATAACGGGTGGTTTTTTCATAAAAGATGCAAACTGATTGAGTAAAAAGCGCTGGAATTATACTAGCACGATTGCCTCTCATCACCAAATCAACGGCTAATAAATCTACAATAGATATTGATGTTAATGACTTTGTCAATCAGTGATAGGAATCAAGTCCGCAAAGCTATCAACCAGAGGATAGCGTTCGGTTAAAACTTTAGGGCCCTGACTATCTGGCATCAATACCCCGATTACGTAACGGATTCCAAACGATTTTGCCGAATCCAAAACAGGTAGAGAGTCATCAATAAAAACAGAGTGACGTGAATCAAACGGCAATTCTTTTTGCATTTTGCTCCAAAAACTAGGGTCTTCTTTAGGGAGACCTATATCATGTGAGCAGATTATTTTATCAAAAAATGAAGAGATACCGGTTTTGTCTAATTTAATTTGAAGTGTATCTTGATGTGCGTTAGTCACTAATGCAATGTTCGTCACATGGTTGCGGGCTTCTTGCAAAAACCATTCAACATTAGGACGTAATTGGATACCTTCACGTAGTTTATTTTTATGTTCAACTAAATCCATCGCTAATTGTTCAGACCAAAAATCTAAACAATACCAATTCAAAGTGCCCTGATGAGTGATAAACAAGGACTGTAAATGCTGCTTAGACTCATCCAAACTTACCGACTTTTCTTCGGAATATTGCTTGGGTAAATATTCACGCCAAAAATGATTATCAAAGCGTAAATCTAACAAAGTACCATCCATGTCTAATAACAAGGTATTGACTTGGCTCCAGTCGATAATATCCTTCATTGATTACGCCTATCGATTACAAACTTAATGTTTGTGTAAGTTTAAATCTGTCACCTTCTTTTTTTAGAAAAGCTTGGGCAGCAGCAAATTCCGGGGGCAATGGCGACTTGGCTGTTAAGTCTACCGAAAGTTTTCTTTGGGTATCGAGTGACAAGTTCCCAGCCAAACCCAGTTTATCTTTAACGCCATTAACTTGCGCAATCATTTTTTGTGAGTCATCTAAAGAAAGATCAATCGTATAGTTACCAAGATCCGTGTTAATGCGCATCATTGAAGCATTAACGTTTAATTGGCTTACAAGAAGTTTGCCTTCCAAAGCATCCAGCCATTCACCATTCCAAGCTAAGTTATCCAGTTGAGTATTTAAAGTTCCTTTGGTTTGTACACGCGACTTTCGCATCAATGGATTCATCAGCTCAAGAGGCATTTTCAAATAAACATCATGACCTACGATTTTACCTGAAAAAGTTCGGCCGATTGTAGCCGTGCCATTGATCGACTCATCATTAAGCTCAAGGCTGATCGCTGTTTTACCCGTAAACAAACCTAAAAAGCTGAAGGACCATTTGACATTATTAATGGTCAGATTACTGACTTGTCGATTTTTAATAACGACAGATTGCAATTCTCCTCGCCACAAAGTACCGGAAGGGCCGATAAGAGTAACACCTTGTAATTGCCCAGCGACTTGCCGAACCACAAAATCAGCAGGAATAGTTGCCAGTAAGAAGAGAATATAAAGTAGAATTGCCAAACCACCGAAGCGCAAATATTTACCCATTATTGGCCTTCCATATCGATCAATCTCACGCTCACCTCAACTCTGCCAGCCTCTTTTCTCTCACGGATATTGACGTTGTCAACTTGAATACCGTAACTGTTATCAAGTTCGTGTAGCCATTTGATCACATCATTAAATTTCACGTTTTCCATGGTGACTTGTGCCTTATTATCTTTTTTGGGGTCAAATCGTTTGATGGATAAGTTGTATTTCCCAGCAGAACGGTTAATAGCATTCGTCAACGATAGACTACCGCGTTTGGATGCTGAACCTCCACCTGAAGTTTTCGCTGCTTTGACTTGAGCTGCAATTTGCGCGTACTCATAAACACGTTGCTCTTCTCTTTCAACTTTTGAACGTAAACTAGATACACTAGATTGATAGAGAAACCACACTACCAAAATGACTAAAATACCTGCAGCAATGCCACTAATCAAAACGAGTTGGCGCTCCTGCTCTGATAAATTTTCAAACCATTCTTTCATTCTACTACTGCCCTTTAAGCGTCAATCGACCACGATAACTTTGATCGCGCTGACTGACATTTGCGAGTTTAGCTTCATAGCCTTTCTCAATAACAAACTCTTTAAAACTTTCTAAGGTTTGAATATTGGCCGCATTAATATCTAGTCGCATTTCACTTTTCTCTTTATCATATACTAATGCTGAAGGTTTCACTTCTCCCCTGGACGATTTAAAACCTGGATAAACGTCTTGAAGCAGATGAAAAAAACCTTTAGAAGAATTACCGGAGGTGTGTTTTCTAAGCTCGCTTTTCATGATTCTATCGCCGTTAGCTTTCACCCTACGTGCTTTAGGAAACACTTCTTTATAGGATTTAAAAGCCAAAGCCTTGTTAGCTGTATATTGCTGTTTTAGGTGCATAGATTCAATAGTCAAGCTGACAAAATGCAAAGCCAAAAAGACGCTGGCTACAATAGCCGCAGGCTTAAAAAGCCTGACAGTTTCCATATAATCTTGTTTTAACGTATATTGGCTTTGCAAAAGATTGACAGAGTCAGGTTTGAAGCTTTCCGCAAGAACAGTAATAGGCACTTCGACGTCGATCACTTCAACATTGACACCCATTTCCTGTAATGTTTCGATCAGATGCGGTTGATTACCATAAACTAACATGTCTTGTGTTGCATCAACACCATCAAGCATCTCATCTTCATCAGAGTCATTTTCTTCGCTACCATCTTTTGCAGCTTCCAATGCATCTGCTTGTTTTTGTAAATGCAGTTGCATCATGGGTGCGAACATATCTTGTTCACACGCCCAAGCGCTATGCTCGCTAGTGCGCGCTAAAACAATGTCATCGTAGCACAAGGCTGACCAACATTTCTGAGGTAAAGGTAACGATAAACAATCAGGTACTAGATAATCCGGCTCAATTTGCGCTGCTTCGAAAAGCTCCATCCAACTTTGCATTTTTCTATGATTGACAACAACAACAGGCACTTTGTCATCAGTAATTTTTGCGGGCAACGCAAAATGACAATCATCAATGTTTTCTACTAATTGCTCTTCTAACATGAAAGGCAAAGCTTTACGAATTTGACGGCGTTGTTTAATCGGGAAATTAACGCTGGTCATTAACATTTCAGTGCCAGGAACCATGCAAACAATTTGGCGACTTTTAGCCGGTTCTGCGAGCTGTAATAAATCGTGCACACCGCCCAAGCGACCTGTATCCACAACGGTTACCCCATCGTTCCCCATAACACACCAATCGATGGGATCTTTTAATTGCACTCCTAAGCGAATAAATAATCGCTCTTTCATATTGGTTCTCCAAAGTACCGCTGGATGATTTTAAATTCCTGCCCTGGCTCGCCACGCACTAAGACATTTAATTTTGCACGCCCACGCCCGTAAGTGACGTCGGCTCGTAATTCAAAAACACGACTCACAAAATCAATTTTCGCACCGTTTTTTATGGTGGCGCCATTAGCAACACTGCCAATTTGTGATTGGTATGAACTCTCATCATAGCCATCTTCCGGGCGATCATCGAGAATTTGCTGAGCCATTTCCAAATTCATATCGTCGTATAGCGCTGCCAATATTAATGCATTTTCTGGCTTCAATGTGTTGACATTAATGACAATATTATCCTGAGTACCCGTTGTCGGTGGAATGGTGCAGACATAAGGGCGAATCGCATCAACTACTTCTCGGGTATAGCCTTTAATAACGAGTAATTCGTTAACGCTCGAAATAGGTCCATTCGCTGTGCGATAAGGTTTTGCATAACCGGTGTATTCGGTATCCTCAGCGCCATCGGCACCAAAGGGCTCGGTATCTTCATCAATCCAATCACGTAGCGACTCTGCCAAAGCTGATGTGCTCACTTCAACATCTTCAGGGAAAGTCACCAAGGCCAACATATCTTGATAAATAGTTTGTCCTACGGTTGGTTGATTAGGATCTGGGGCTCGTGTTTGTGAAGATGAATTGGTTGTTGTATTGGCTGTTGTCGTATTGGATGTATTATTAGCGGTGGAACCACTTGTCGAACCGCTAGTTGATGACGAAGGTGGGGGGCCCATTGTTGTGATAGCATTCAGATCAAAACAACTATTGCGATCAACTATCTCACCACTCAAGCTACCCACTAATTCGCCGTCTTCTTCAATGGGGAAAGCCACTTTTTGCGTTGCCCACTGTTGGGCAAGATGTACTTTGTTATTGCCACCTTCTTCCTTTAAAGAAAGTTGTAAACCGGTAATTCCGTATTGTTCTAATCCACGCGCATAAAAATAAGCTTGCTCGGTATTAGAAATGTTGTAGGTAGTTCTTTCGCTTAAATAACCTTCTGTACTGATTTGCGTAGCAATCACTGCCACCATAGCCACAACGATCAAAACAGTGACGAGAGCCAAGCCTTTTTGTGGCTTACAAGATAGACATGAATATCGAGACATGTTCATAGTCATTATTCATCCACCATACGAAATGTGCGCACAATTTTACCAAATTCAGGCGTCGTGATGGAAACTTCAATCGCTCGAGGAACCGTCATGTCTACTTCCGCGTTAGGGTTGTTAGGCCACTCATTAACCCACTGCGTTTGGTATAAAAACTTAAAATCCAGTGCTTCAACATTTTCTAATAATGCGGTTTGGTAAGGCTGCACGCCTGACACAAGATCCACATAGTTCCAGTGCTCACGTATGATTTGCCCCTCTTCCCAGCGATAGCGAACATGTTGCATCGAACTTCTGGGGATAGATAAAGGATTACGCCACCCATGCCTAACAAACTCAACAAAACTTTGTTCGCCTTGTTCATCAGATTTACCCATAAATGCATGGGCAGGATCGCCAAACTCATTACGATGAGAACGCTTCGCCACTTGCCCAAAGTCACGAAACATAAACAACATGGCTTTTTGAGTCTCAAACAGACGTGTAGAAAACTCTTCCATTTGCTCTTGCGAACGCTGAGCAGATGTCAACATCGAAAAAGAGGCCGCAGACACCATAAAAAAAATGGCAGAAGCAATTAATATTTCGAGTAGAGTAAAACCTTTTTGACGCGTAAGTTTCTTCATTTCATTTACCTGGAGCTAAATTGTCCAGCAAACCCTGTAAGCAGCGCATAAGTGAATTCACTATCAGGATCATCTTTGACTTCGACTTCGATGCGTCTTAAGTTTTTATCTGAAGTATTTTTAACCGTTTGAACCCAGTGCCACTCGATATCACCGTTTTCAACACTCCCTCGGGTGGTGCCCGTATTAGGAAACTTTTCAAACATCAGGGTTTCATTCATTTTATTTTGAGCAACCCACTCAGCAATAACTTGCATTTTACGATTAGAAAAACGATTTTGTTCTGCTGCAATCGTTTTTAAGATAGCCGCGGCGGCTGTGGCTAGAATGGCCATTGCCACCATGACTTCAATCAACGTCAATCCATTTTGTCGCTTCGCCAGAACCATAGTGCTATTCACTCACCACTCTATCTATTTCACGATCGAGAGCCACATCTTCTCTAAAATTGCCTTGATAAGGTCCATCAAGAGTTATGCGACCGTCATAATAACCTTCCACACGATAGTAAAATTCGTATTCACCCTCAACGCCAATATGTACCACAAAAGGGCTCATTTCACCGCTCGATAGAAAATAAATTTGAGGCGTTAACTGTATTTGTTCTTCTTCCTCTTCGCCTTCTTCCAAATCAAGATTTTCTTCGTCTTCACTACCACCGAGGACTTCAGATGCGAAGCCATCCACAGCCAACGCAAATTCTATACCTTCTGGAAGTTGGCGCTCTTCAAATAATTTATCTTCAACAAGAGGCAACCATTGATTTTCTTCGAGCAGCAAAAATAGGTAACTGGTATCACTGAGCATAGCGCCCACTTCAACTGAGTTAAAAATTGCTTCTTGCTGAACGACCCGCAAAACATTCGCAAAACGTTTCGCTTCAGTTTTTACCTGCTCATTGATATTACGGCCTGAGATAGAAATAGACATCACTCCTATTACTATTACCATCACAGCCATAGCCACAATGATTTCGAGCAACGTGAACCCTTGGTTCAGTAAAGACCGCTGGAAATTATTTTTTCTCATGAGAAAGCCGTTAAAAATATCAGAGCGAATTATTCTTCCTCTTCTTCTTCCCAATTACCTATTTCATCTCCAGTACCATCTTGGCCGTCAGGACCCATCGAATACACTTGAATGTCGCCAGTTTCTTCTGCATCAATGTATTGATAGTAATTACTCCAAGGATCTTGATTGAGCTTCTTTATATAACCACCGGGGATGTAACGCTTTGGCACTGGATCAGTTGTGGGTTTAGTAACTAAAGCATCCAAACCTTGCTCTGTGGTGGGGTAACGGTTGTTGCCCATCTTGTAGCTTTCCAGTGCATTGACTAGCTGTGTAACTTCATTTCTCGCGGTATCAATTCTCGCTTGCTCTAATTGCCCAATCACGTTGGGTGCAACAACGCCCATAAGCAATCCCAAAATGACTAAAACCACCATGACTTCCATCAAGGTAAAACCCTGCTGTTGTTTTAAAACCATAGTGCTTTTGTTTATGGCTTTGTGCGCATGCCAACTCATTCAATTTCTCCTAATTTTTAATTAATTTATATATGGTTACGGTATAAGGGTTTTCAGTTATCAAAGATTTTATTAGCCACTGTTTTAACGCCCTACCAAATCATTCATTTGGAAAATTGGCAATAAAATAGCAAGAACAATCGTCATAACCATCCCTCCCATGAGCAGTATCATCATGGGTTCCAAGAGTCCTAGCGTCACGGTTACCAAAGATTCAAACTCTCTGTCTTGATTATCTGCTGCACGCTCAAGCATTTGCTCTAATTCACCAGAATTTTCACCACTGGCAATCATGTGCATCATCATTGGCGGGAAAAACCCTGTTCTTTCAAGAGCACGTTTCAAACTACTCCCTTCTCGTACAGCGACCACCACTTCTTCCATAGCGTCTCGAAGAACAATATTATCCAAAACTTGACCTGATATTTTCAACCCTTCTAGAAGAGGGACACCAGAAGCCGTCAAAATACTCAATGTACGGGCAAATCTCGCGGAGTTTAAACCTCGTCCGACCTTACCAAACATAGGTATTTTTAATTTGATAGCATGCCATTTACGCAAACGATTTTCGTTTTTTAATAACTGATTGAATGTGATAAAAAACGTTATCACAAAACCCAAAACCACCCACCAGTAGTCACGGATAAAATCACTCAATGTGATCATTAGTTGCGTCAAACCAGGTAGTTCTTGGCCCATGTTATCGAATTGGCTGACAATTTGTGGAACCACGAAAGCTAAAAGCGAGGCAACAATCAAAATCGAAACCACAATCAGTAATACCGGATAAACCATAGCCATCTGAATTTTCTGACGCATAGCTTGACGGTTTTCCGTGTAATCAGCCAAACGCTCTAATACACCGTCCAAATGCCCTGCTTTTTCACCTGCAGCCACCATAGCTCGGTATAAACGATCAAAAATCTGTGGATAATCCGATAAAGCGTCAGCCAGTGTATGACCTTCTACAACGCGCGAACGAACAGAAAGCATCATACTTTTCACTTTCGGTTTTTCACACTGTTCCGCAACGGCTTTTAAACATTCCTCAAGAGGCAGACCACTTTGTGTCAAGGTAGCCAGTTGTCGCGTAATGAGCGCAATTTCCGTTACGCTGACTTTGACGCGACCGCCACTGAAAAAAGCGCTTTTTTTGCTTGCTGTTTGAGAGCCAGAAGAAGATTCGCCGGTTGGCTCAACAGAAATCGCTATCAAGCCTTTTTCCCGTAAAGACTGACGTACCTGACGAGCAGCATCGCCTTCCATCACGCCTTTTTTCTGTCGGCCTTTACCATCTAAGACCACGTATTCAAAAGCAGGCATGACTTAATCCTCTCGCGTCACTCGAAGCACTTCTTCGATAGTGGTTAATCCTTGTAGCACGCGATCTCGACCATCATCTCTGATACTGGGCGTTGTATTTCTTGCTACTTTTTCGATTTCTTGTTCGCTGGCTTGATTATGAATCATGGTACGAATTTCCTCATCAACAACCACCAACTCGTGAATACCCTGACGACCTTTATAACCTTGATAGTTACAGTTTTCACAACCTTTTGCCCGATAAATCGTTGGCTTATTTCTTTTTGGAAAACCAATGAGTTCGCACTCTTTATCAGAGGGTTCGTAAGGCTCTCGGCAGTCTTTGCATAAACGACGTACTAGGCGCTGTGCCAGAACACCGAGTAAACTGGACGATAGCAGAAAAGGCTCCACACCCATATCACCTAATCGGGTAACAGCACCTACCGCGGTATTGGTATGTAAGGTTGATAAAACTAAGTGGCCGGTTAAACTGGCTTGAACCGCAATTTGTGCGGTTTCCAAATCCCGGATCTCACCAATCATCACCACATCCGGATCTTGACGAAGAATAGCACGCAATCCACGCGCAAATGTCATATCAACTTTGGTGTTAACTTGCGTTTGTCCAATACCATCCAATTGATACTCAATAGGATCTTCAACCGTCAAAATATTGCGATTGGGCGAATTCAGTAACTGTAAACCGGCATAGAGCGTCGTGGTTTTACCTGAACCTGTAGGACCCGTTACCAGAATAATACCGTGCGGTTTGAAAAGAATATCTTGCATCAAGTCATTGGCAATTTGCCCCATACCGAGTTGTGAGAACTCCAAACGTCCCGCCTGCTTGTCCAGCAAACGCATTACCACTCGCTCACCATGACTCGATGGCATGGTCGAGACCCGCACATCCACGGCTCGGTTGGCAATTCGTAATGCGATACGGCCATCTTGCGGAATCCTTTTTTCAGCAATATCTAACTTAGCCATAACTTTAATACGAGAAACCAACAAAGGAGCTAATTGTCTTTTCGGCTCTAAGACTTCGCGTAAAACACCATCAACACGAAAACGCACAACCAGTTTATTCTCAAAGGTTTCAACGTGAATATCCGACGCATTTTCTTTTACCGCTTCTGTTAACAACGCATTAATCAATTTAATGATTGGCGCATCTTCTTCGGTAGCTAACAAATCTTCCGTTTCTGGCACTTCATCAGCGAGACGAGATAAATCCATATCGTCGCCAATGTTTTCCATAGCTTGCATAGTGCCATTGGCGTTGGTCTGATAAACGGAGGATAAGGCGGCTTCAAATTCCTCACCCGTGATTTGTTGTAGACGTAATTTTTTTCCGGTAAGACGGCGGACTTCTGCCAAGGCATTGGGACTAGCGCTGCCTAAAAATAAAACTTGGGCCGAGTAATCATCTGAGTCAGTTACAACCACACCATGGCGTTTCGCAAAAGCAAAAGGCAAACGTATAACTTCGGCAGGTGCGCGCGCTTCTTCAGCAATACCTAAATCTTCAGTGCTCGGCAAATCCGGTAAGTCAGCAAACAGATCGTCTTCGCTACCTAAATCAATATCGCCAAGATCGTCCAAGTTATCGAGATTTTCTTCATCCCCATTCATTCTTTCGTTCATGATTACCTCGTGAATTTAGGGAGTTGAAGCATCTTCTTCGCCATCGGCAGCTGCCTGAGTTTCTTCAAAAGTGGGCGGCAACGTCAGAACTTCATCAATTTCCGGTAACACCATATGCTCGGCACCAAAAAATAGGTTAACGCCTTCAGCTTTTGTTTTCATTTGCAAACCACGAATATAGTTATACTTTTGGCTACTAATACTATTCATGGTTGCGCGATCTTTGATAATTGTTGGTCGAAGAAAAACAACCAGATTATTTTTTCGAATTCTTGAGCTTTGGGTACGAAAAAGATTTCCGATGAGAGGAATATCACCCAGTAGAGGGACTTTGGTTTGAGATTGATTGATACTATCATCGATCAAACCACCCAAAACGATAATCTGACCATCAGGCACCAAAACCGTGGTGTTAATCTTTCTTTGGCGAATCGTGATATCCACACTCGTCGCGCCACTTTGTGCAGAAACTTCCTGCTCAATCTGCAATTTAACCGCTGTTCCTTCATTAATTTGTGGCGTAACTTTTAACTTTACACCCACGTCTTGGCGGCTCACCTGAGTGAAAGGGTTTGAATTGTTCGAACCTAAGGTTGAGCCTGTAATAATCGGTAGCTGCTCTCCAACGGAAATTGACGCCTCTTCGTTATCCATGGTCATTAAGCTTGGCGTGGACAATAAATTCGTGTCTGTATCTGCCGCTAGAGCTTCGATGAGTGCAGCAAAACTGAAACTACCATCAACAATGTTACCCACACCAGCAGTAATACCTTGAATTCCACTGAGTGCTTGAGCTAGAGCATCTTCGTTTTCCGAAAGTGCAGCGCCAGCAATAGCTGCAATAGGAACGCCATCAGCATCACCACCAATCACACCGGCAGGGGCCGTACCATCACCGCCAAATAACCATTGAATCCCTAAGCGACGCGTAAAATCTTCAGACAGCTCGGCGATAATAGCTTCAACCATCACTTGATGACGTGCAATGTCTAATTGACGAATAACACCTTCAATAGAGCGCATAACATCGGGAGTCGCTGTAACCACTAAAGAATTAGTGGCTTCGTGCGCTTCAATGTTAAAATCTTTGTTAGTATTGCTAGAGCGACGGCGAGTATTGGTGGATTTGCTGGCTCCCGCCTTCTTTTCTTGACCGATAGATTCAACAACACCGGTTAACACTTGCACTAAGTCCTTGCCATCAGCATATTTCAAGTAGAAGACTTGAGTGTTACCTGTAGACTCCAAAGGGGTATCTAAATGTGCAATAATAGAACGCATTTTTAAACGGGTATTATTATCAGCCGTTAACAAAATACTGTTAGTTCTTTCGTCAGCCACAAAGCGTGGTTGTGTACCTGAGGTGGCGGTTTTGCCTTTGCTGGCGGTTTTCTTGGAGAGACTTTCAAGGATTCTGACCACTTCCGAAGCAGCGGCATGTTCTAAATTGATAATTTCGATTTCTTCATTACTGGCTTTATCCACTTGACCAATAATTTTCACAATACGTTCAATGTTAGCAGCTCTATCGTGAATGATTAATACATTCGTTGGACGATACACAGCAAAATGTCCTTGTTGTGGTATTAAAGTTCTCAATACCGAAACCAACTGTGACGCATCGGTGTTTTTCACTTTAACGATACGGGTAATCATTTTATCGCCTTTGAAACCGCTGTTGTTGTCCGTTACAACCGGTGAATAATCCGATTTTGCCGTTTGATCTTGAACAATTTTGGTCACTTTGCCAGTTTGTACGGCTGAAAATCCATGCACCCGCAATACGGATAAAAACGTATCGTAAATTTCATCTTCGCTTAAAGGCTCTTGGGAAAGGATGGTAACTTTTTGATTTTTGACACGAGGATCAATAATGATGGTTTTACCGGTGATACGGCTTACCGTTTCAATTAATGCGCGAATATCCATGTCTTTCGCATTAAATGTTTGCTTTGCAGCGTGTGCGGAAATCGTGAAGCAAAAAAGACTGACCACAAAGGCTATCTTCTTCCAATCTTCAAAACGCCCAAATAGTTTATTACCACCTTTATTCATCTTTATTGATTCCTGTTAATCCGCTCGCGCCTTTAATAATGTAATTTTGAATGCCTAAGTTAAATACCAACAAGTGCTACTCTTTTAAACTAAATTGTAAATCGACTTGCTGGCTGCCTCTTAATACACTGAGGTTTAATTCTTCTATACTGTTCATTTGCCCCATCATTTGCATAGCTGTTTGAGGGTCATCTAAAACTGTGCCGTTAATAGATGTCACCACATCATTACTACGCAGGCCGAGACGTGAAAATAAACGTCTATCTTTGCCAGGACGAATTTTGAAGCCAATAAACTGACCGTCTTTCATGTGAGGAGCGCCAGTAATCACGTCAGCAACTGACATAGGATTTTCTGAGACTTTCTTTCTTAAATCTAACAGTGCAGCTGTAGCTCGTCGGTCTCTTCTTTTATCTAACACTCGTTTCTTTTTATCTCTATCACCAGAGCTTTTTGAGGCTACGCTTCTTGTTGACGTTGAGGATGAACTTGAACCTTTCGCGGCGAACTTTTCCATCGATAACATTTCGCGGCGACCGTTACGCTCGATGATAACATGATCGAGATTCACTTCTCTTAATGTGGCACCTTTGAAACGATCACCAATAAAATACACATTTTGATCGCGACCCAGTTCTATCGTCGCATTGGAGAGCTTGACGTCCGTTGAAGCAAAGACAGCGCGCAACTTGGCATTTAAGCTAGTTTCTGTGGGCTTATCTTGTGTTTTTACCACTGGTGCAGCTGTTTTCTTAACGACCTCAGGCCGCCCAAATATATGGCTATTAGCTATCCGACTCACATTAATCTTTTCTGATAGCTTGCTAGAACTTGCAGCAGGATTAAGGACAACAGTGGGCCTGGTTTCATTGTTACTTGTGGTCAAATCAATGACTTGCCAAGTAATCTGCGACAAAACGTATACAGTGAATACGCCAAGGACTCGGACAATCCAAAAATTCAATGTCACTGGCGAAATATTGCGAAGTTTTTGTAGCGCTGGGTGTTCAAAAACCGCTGGGCTCATAACTACTTGTTTCCTAGTGTTTTAATGATTGTTTTGTGCACTATCAATTGTGGAGGCACACAAATTGGCTCATAGCATAACAAAGCACAGACCTTTTCGGCTAGCTTAAAGCCAGTTCGTCTTCACGGCGGCTAAACAATAACCTTTTTTTCCGAGAAAAGACTTTAACTATTTCAAAATTAGCCTATTTAAGCAACTTACTCTCGTGTAAATTTCTAATACAGCAGCCATTTTTCATTGTTGTGCGCTAATTACCTCTTTACGCAAAGTTAGAAGCTTAGTTAGACTGAAAGTTTCCAGATATCAATTCAAATTTACTTTAACACGACACATTACAGTTATTTATGGAACGATCAAAACATTCAGCGACTTCTATCACAGAACTACGCCTTGATAAATGGCTCTGGGCTGCGCGCTTTTATAAAACTCGCGGATTAGCCAGACAAGCCATTGATGGCGGTAAAATTCATTGCGATGGCCAACGCGTCAAAGCCAGTAAAGTCATAAAACCTCAGTGCGTTATCACCATTTCTCAAGGCTATGAAGAACGTGAAATCATCGTTCTCGCGCTCAACGACCAAAGAAGACCGGCTAAAGAAGCACAAACTTTATACCAAGAAACCCAAGAAAGCTTGGATAAACGCCAAAAAGCGCAAGAACTCAGAAAGCTCGTCGGTCAGCCCATTCGCCCGCCGAAGAAACCGGATAAACACGCCCGAAAAACACTTCAGCACTTAAAACGTTTTGATTAACATCCACTTAACAGCCAGAAAACAGCTTTACCATTATTCTTTGTCAGCTTTTCTTTCATGCTAAAGTCTCAAAAGAATCCGTGGTGGTTACAATAATAGGTAAACTTTTCAGAAATATTACGGTAGAATTCTTATTATTAGTGAGTTTTGTATTGACGTTGAGGTATTCTTTAACATGGCGTGCTATAACCAAATTGTGCAAATTCTTGGTGAAGTATTATCACTAGCTGATTCTGAGGAAGCTCTTTCCCCTGATACCGTACTTTTGGGTGGTCTTCCAGAATTTGATTCAATGGCAGTTTTGTCAGTCATCACAGCCATTGAGGAAAACTTTGGCCTGCAAATCGACGACGACGAGTTGGATGGTGAAGCTTTCACAACGGTTTCTAGCCTTGTAGAATTCGTTGAGCAACTCAAAGCAGCTTAATCTTTTACACAAGGTTATTAGGCATAAAAAAACCCGCTTTTGCGGGTTTTTTTATGCCTGAGCTTCCAGCGTCCCAGAAGCCCATCAAAAAGGCTTACATCATGCCTGGCATACCACCAGCACCGCCCATATCAGGCATTGCAGGAGCAGCGCCTTCTTTAGCCGGTAAATCAGTTACCATGCACTCAGTCGTGATCATAAGACCCGCGATAGATGCTGCATTTTGAAGTGCAGAACGCGTGACTTTAGTTGGGTCAAGAATACCCATATCGATCATGTCGCCGTACTCACCGGTACCTGCGTTAAAACCAAAGTTAGTTTTATCAGAAGCAGCCACTTTATCAAGTACAACAGAAGCTTCACCACCAGCGTTAGAAACGATTTGACGTAAAGGTGATTCCATCGCACGTAAAGCCATTGCAATACCTGCTGTTTGATCTTCGTTAACGCCAGTTAAGCCAGTCACTTTAGAGATAGCGCGAACTAATGCAACACCACCACCAGCAACAACGCCTTCTTCAACAGCAGCACGAGTTGCGTGTAATGCATCTTCTACACGTGCTTTTTTCTCTTTCATTTCAACTTCCGTAGCTGCACCCACTTTGATAACAGCCACACCGCCAGAAAGCTTAGCAATACGCTCTTGGTATTTCTCACGGTCATAATCAGAAGAAGACTCTTCAAGTTGAACGCGGATATTAGCAACGCGAGCTTGGATTTTGTCAGACTCACCAGCACCATCGATAACAGTGGTGTTTTCTTTAGTGATGTTAACGCGCTTAGCAGAACCTAAGTCATCTAAAGTCACGCCTTCAAGCGTAAGGCCAACTTCTTCAGAAATCACAGTAGCACCCGTTAAGATAGCGATATCTTCAAGCATAGCTTTGCGACGATCGCCAAAACCAGGCGCTTTGACAGCAGCAACTTTAACAATACCACGGATGTTGTTAACAACCAGTGTGGCTAAGGCTTCGCCTTCGATGTCTTCAGCAATAACAACTAATGGCTTACCCGCTTTTGCAACTTGCTCAAGCGTAGGTAATAAATCACGGATGCTTGAGATTTTCTTATCAACCAAAAGAATGAAAGGCGCATCTAATTCTGATGTCATTCTGTCCTGGTTAGTCACGAAGTAAGGTGACAAGTAGCCACGGTCAAATTGCATACCTTCAACCACGTCTAGTTCATTTTCTAAACCAGAACCTTCTTCAACAGTGATAACACCTTCTTTACCAACTTTAGCCATAGCTTCTGCGATGATGCTACCAATGCTTTCGTCAGAGTTTGCAGAGATAGTACCGACTTGAGCGATAGCTTTGTCGTCTTGGCAAGGAGCAGACAATGATTTTAATTGCTCAACCGCAGCAACCACAGCTTTGTCGATACCACGCTTAAGGTCCATAGGGTTCATGCCTGCAGCTACAGCTTTCATGCCTTCTGCCAAAATAGCCTGTGCAAGAACAGTTGCAGTGGTTGTACCATCACCAGCGATGTCAGAAGTTTGTGAAGCGACTTCTTTAACCATTTGAGCACCCATGTTTTCGAAATGCTCTTCTAATTCAATTTCTTTAGCAACAGAAACACCATCTTTAGTGATGGTTGGCGCACCATAGCTTCTGTCCAAAACAACATTACGGCCTTTAGGGCCAAGAGTTACTTTAACAGCATTGGCTAATGTGTTGACACCCGCAACCATACGTTGACGCGCTTCATCTCCAAAACGAACTTCTTTAGCACACATAATAATAATCCTCGTAAATTAATGCTTAAAAAATAATGGTTTAGCCTTCGAAAACAGCCATAATTTCATCTTCTTTTAATACAAGAAGATCGTCGTCTTGGACCTTGACTTCAGTGCCAGCATACTTACCAAATAGAATCTCATCGCCCACTTTAACGTCTAAAGAAGCAACTTCACCATTATCAAGACGACGACCGCTGCCAACCGCAACGACTTCACCTCGGCTAGGTTTTTCTTTTGCGCTATCGGGTAAAACAATTCCGCCTGCGGATTTGTTTTCTTCTTCCATTCGACGAACAATCACTCGATCGTGTAAAGGACGAAGCTTCATAGGTTTTTCTCCTGAATTGCTAATTTTGACTAGTGATAGGGGCAGCAAGGATACTGCCAGTTAGCGGTTATATGGGGTCTGATTTTTGGCACTCAAGGGCTTAGACTGCTAAAAAAGAAATTTTTTTTATGCTTTTTGAACACCTCCCCTTTCGAACTCACTAAACGGGTAAGTTTACAACAATCTTGCTTAGCCTTTGCTAAGATCCAAATGATTAGCGACAGGATTTTCCACGAGTAAAAAGCCTACAATATCGATTTCAGCAATCTGTGGAAGATTCGCTCAAACCAGGTGTCGACTAAACTTCAATCATCGCCAGTTTTTCCCGAGATTTTGACTAAAATTGTGGGGTGGCCAATAGGATTTTTTGGAATTCAAGAAAGCTACTTGAGAATCAACATGTAAAGAGTTTTCGATCATCAGCGGGATGCCATGAATACAAGCCAAAAAGAAGAACTCAATCGTCTGTTTGAGGAAAGATTACCCATTAAACTTAAGCAAGTCGCACGATCATTGCAGCTACTGGCTGATAATGGTTGGCCCCAAGAAAGCTTGCAAACCTTTTCTGGTTTAATTGACCGCATCTGCCGCTCTTGTCATAACTTTCGTCACGAAGAGGCCGAACATGCGACCAGAGACGTAGGTAACATTATTGGTGAAATCATCCAGCACAAAGCTTATCCCAAAGAAGATGAGGTCAAATCCAAAATCACCCGATTATTGACCATTGCAACCCCACAAAAAGAGGTTCCTGCCGCCAAAGAATCATCCCCTGTAGACACACCACATTCTGCCGAGGCAACTTTACCGACCACACAAACAATCTCACCGCCCACGCTAGATGAGCATTCACCGAAATCAGCGCTCCCCCTATCAAAAACCCAAGAAACCTTATCGTCCAACAATGTCGCTGAACGTGCTCCATCACTCACCGAAATCGTAGCAACACCTCAGCAGTCCGTCGAATCCGCTACAACTCCAGCTCCCGTTGAAGAAGCACCGGAAGTGACACTGATTGTGAACCCACAACCACAAGGCCAAGAGCTGCAAGCGGATGAAGCCAAAGTTTCAGAAATATTGCATGATGAGCCTTTGTATTTTTTATTGGGAGATTTAGAGGCTGATAAGCTAAATGAGCTCATGGAGCAAAGTCCCTATTTTGGCTATCAATGTCAATTGTTTGCAAGTACCTTGGAAGTCAGTAATGCCTGCAAGGCACAACAGCCCGCTGCTATTGTTTTATACTTCAATGGTGAAAAACCTGAAGAAGCGTTCAGACAAACCATTGATGAAATCCAAGCACAAAATGAGTCGCGTCTGCCTGTTTTAACCTTATCGGGTGTGGACAATTTAGAAGCGCGTCTTACCAGCGTCAGAGCAGGCAGTAACGGCTTTTTCCCCATGCCTGTCGAAATTTCACATTTTATTGAATTGTTGGATGAGCTAGCGATCCCTTCCCAAGAAAACCCCTATCGACTGCTCATTATGGAAGACTCAAAAGCACAAGCTAAGTATTTTAGCCGCATCTTTACTGCAGCCGGTATTGAGGTGAAAGCCGTACATCATCCCAAGGATATTAGCGCCGCTCTCGTGGAATTTAACCCCGAATTGATTATTATGGACATGCTGATGCCGGTTTGTTCAGGCATTGAATTAGCCCAAGTCATCAAACAACAACCCAATGTAAAAAATATTCCTATTGTTTATCTATCGGCCAACAACGATGCCTTGGACAAATTAGAGCAGCTTACCGTAGCGGGAGAGGATTTTCTCACCAAGTCTATTCGTTCAGAGCAATTACTAGACGCCATTCAGCTGCGTTTACGACGGGCCCGCCATCAAGCCAGACAAAGCGTTTCCCATCCCTTAACCGGCCTCTTTACCAGTGATCATTTTTATTCTCAATTAAAAATTTATTTGGTTAAATTAAAACGTGATGATCAAAAAGGCAGTCTTGCCATTATTAATATTGATGGCTTACAAGGCTTAAACGACGCCCAAGGTTACGCGGCTGGTAATCGTGTCATTAAAAGTTTGGCTAAGCAACTTAAGCAACGTGTTCGCTTCACCGACTTAATGGGACATTACAATCAATCAGATTTTGCCATTTTCTTTGCTGACTGCGACAAAGCCAGCGCTAAAGCCATCATGCAACAATTAGATGCTGACTACAGCAGCGTTATTCATACTCATCAAGATCAGTCCTTTAGTGTTTCCTTTTGTTGCGGCATTGCCGAAACATCGACGGATGACATGACCACTCTCAAACTACAAGCTGAAAAAGCTCTGAATTTGGCCAAGTCCCAAGGTCAAAGCAGCATTGTAGTGACTTAAGACCTTACTATTCGAGTATGTTTTGACGAGCTGAGAGTGTTGGCGTAGACAACACCTATTACTTTCTGATGGGTATTTTCTTACATAACACCATGACAAGAATCGCGTAATGTGCGTTTTTTCTATTCAAAAACAAACCAAGAGTAATAAGATGTTTAAAAAACGCTAATTGTATCCATTTTATATAAGACTCTATTCGTATTTTGTGAGTCTGAGAGGTTAATTATGACGAATAAATTCAATTTTAATCAATTGGTCATGCTAAAACACCTACTCGAAACTCGCAGTGTCAGTCAAGCGGCGGAGTTGGCTTGTGTCACTCAACCAGCAGCGAGCAAAGTCCTCAATCAAATTCGTTCTACCTTAAATGACCCTTTAATTGTTAGGGTTGGCAATCAATATGAACTCAGCCCTTACGCAGAAAGATTATTAGAAGAATTAAGACCGGCTTTATATCAACTTGAAAGTATCTTGCAACCTAATCACTTCGACGAATCAAGTATTGAAGATCGCTTTGTTTTTGCATCGTCCGAATATTTTTGTTCTTACGTTTTCCCTTGCCTGAGTCAATTATTAACCCAAAAAATTCAGCGCACACAATTTATTGTTAAGCGATGGGAAACTGCATTTATGGATGAATTCAACGCAGGGATTATTGATTTGATTGCTTTGGCACGCATGGAAAAGAGTCTTCATTTTACCGATGCTCAAGAGATTGAGTGCGAAGTGTTTGGCAGTGATTTTTTAGTGTTAGTTGCTCAAAAAGATCATAGTATTTTATCAAAAACACTCAGTTCTAGTGCGCTTTCATCTTATACACATGTTATTGTTAGGCATCGCGCGGCCACTAAACAACATCATATGACCGCCTATGATACCTACTATCAAACCATGGATATCAAATTACATAATTACATTGAAGTGCCCGAGTTTACATCCGCCATAAAAATTGTTGAAAATAGCGATTGTATTTGCATTCTTCCTTTACACATTGCGGCCAACCTCTCCCGTTATTTTAATGTCTCTTTTTGCGCACTCAAAAATCGTACCTATCTTGATTACATCTTATGCTGGTCTTATAAAAACAATAATAAAAAAAATCACCAATGGTTACGTAAAACAGCGCTTGCTTTTTTAAAAGAAGATTTTGCAACTCAAAAAAAATTAGGTATGGATATCATTAATCAACAGGGATAAGAAGGGATGTTATTATTTCAATAAGGGCCGTCCGTGGCATCATGCGTTACTTATTTCCTTATCGATTTCCTTATCAGCTTGGAATTTTTCCAAAGCTTACGCATGCGTGGTTAAAGTCAGTTTAAATCAGAAAAAGTCAACTAGAATCCAAAATCGATATCCGGTTGTTGTGGCACAACCACTTTATCTAATACGGATTCGATAATAGCGTTTCTATTGTATTGGCAGGCCAGTTCCATTATTTTTATATTGCCCGTAGCCTCTGGATTATTATAATAAACTAAGTCAACGCCATCAGCGGTTGTAAACATCATCAACACCATAGAGTCTGTGGTGACACCTTGGTAGTAATGATAAGCAAGCACCGGCGCATTTACGACTTGTTCGACTTGCCCATAAACAAAGAAGCGCGCATCTCTTGGTTCCCCTGTTTCCGGGTCTGCAAAAAATATTTGCGGATCTTTGGTAAACCACTCTAAAGCGATAGGTTCATTCGGATCGCCCATATACCACTCACCCAACACAGCCGTCGTTTTACTCACTTTATCGCCTTCAAAGAGCTCTCGACTATAAAAGCCTTCTATAGTTTCTGTGGTTAAATACTTAACCCTACAGTCGACTTCTGAGGATAAATCAATGTCGGCAGATACAGTATGTGAAACCATGAGCAGTATTAATACACTTATTTTTTTTATCAATATTTTTACCCCCTTAAATGAGTTTCAAAAGCTCGTGGAGAAAATCACTATAACCAAGGTCGCATAGAATCGATATTGAAAGTTTTTTATAGACGATATAACTTTTGGTGATAACGCTCATTTTTAGAGCAGGTTAAATCCATCGATGACACCCGCCACTACCTTTAAAAAACATTTTCAATTGTTCATTATTTCGAACTTTCACTTAGTAAAAAGAATGATTCGATCAACCGAGATTAATCCTATTGACGCACTTAAAATTGAGCCATTAACAATTTGATACAGTTCTAATGACCTTTTTTAGTCAAAAAGAGCGGTATAACAGGCATTTAACACGCCTAACGCGCTTAACATCTCCCCATTTACTCGCTATATTCACTGCAACCACAACTTTTAATCGCATGAGGAAACCATAAATGAAAGCAAAGTTTATCAAGCTGTCATCCATCATGATGACGCTAGCCATCTCCCAATCGACGCTGGCTGAAACCTTTACTTTTACTACACAGGTGAACGATAAATCAGATACCTTAGTTGTTTTTCAAAATGATTCACAGGCTACCAACTTTGCAACCTTCGACCAACAAACCGAAGGACAACTGAGCAGAGCATTAAAAGCCAATGAGTTTGATGGCAGCTACAATACTTTTGTCGAAGTGCTGGCACCCAATAAACTGAGTGTTGATCGCGTGTTAGTTGTTGGCATCGGTGACCAATCATTAACAAAACCTGAACTCACAAAACTGGGTGGCAATATCGCGGCGCATTTAAGCCACAAGAAGATTCGTGATGTTTCGATTGCTGCTGAACATTTTAATGCCAATCAAGCTTCATTGTTGGCACATGGTATTAATTTGCGCGCCTACAATTTTGATAAATACAAACAAGAAAAACACCAAGAAAAAACCTATACCTTTGACGTTAAAGATACATCAGCAACACAATCGGCTTACACGCAACTTGAGCATATTCAATCCGGTATTTTTCTAGCACGTGATTTAACTAACGAAGTGCCTACCGAGTTAACACCCGTGGATTTTGTTGATGAAGCCGAAAAGCTCAAAAAACTGGGTGTTAAAATCAAAATCTTAAAACCTAAAGCCATTAAAAAATTAGGCATGAATGCATTAGAAGCTGTGGGCAGAGGTAGCATTGATGGCTCACGCTTGATTGTGGCGCATTACCAGGGAAGCGATAGCGCGCCTATTGCCATTGCCGGTAAAGGAGTGACCTTTGATTCGGGTGGTTATCAAATCAAAACCACCGACACTATCGTGCGAATGAAATCGGATATGGCAGGTGCCGCCGCCGCACTCGGTACGGTTAAAGTTCTTGCCACGATGAAAGCAAAAGTTAATGTGGTGGCCGTCATGGGAATGGCCACCAATATGGTATCAGAAAAATCTTTTGTGCCGGGTGATGTGCTCACAACAGCGGAAGGACTCACTGTTGAAATCACTCATACCGACGCCGAAGGTCGGTTAGTCTTGATCGATAGTCTATGGTATGCCCGCACCAACTATCAGCCCAGTGTGTTAATAGACATAGCAACACTTACCGGTGGTAAATATCGAGCACTTGGCACCAAAATGGCCGGTATTTTCAGTGAAAGTGACACCTTAGTACAAGAAATGACCTCAGCAGGTGAAGCCGTCAACGAGCCAGTTTGGCGTTTACCTCTTGGCTACAAGGATATGCTAAAAAGTCCTATCGCCGATTTACGCAATACCGGTAAAGGTGGACCGAGTGCAACAACGGCGGCGACTTTCTTGCAGCAATTTGTTGGTGACACCCCCTGGCTGCATATTGATATCGCTGGCAATGCGCTAGCTGCAACTGCTGAAAATGAAGTGCCTGTTGGTGGTACCGGTTTTGGCGTGAGGCTGTTAACTGAATGGATTTTAAATCATCATCAACAGCAGTAAGTTTTAATAAAGTAGTCATTAAAGCCCTGGATAGAGTATCAGGGCTTTTTTTTCACCCATTTAATAGCAATCTGCTGGAATGTTAGTAGACTATATCCGTTTTTATCATGATTGCTAGCTGGTATTAAATTAGGTGACCTCGATGACACATGTCGATGACAAAGTATTAGAAAATAAATTGGTACAACTCGATAAAAAGCGCAAAAAACATATCAGGAAACTTTTTTTTAATGTGTTATTTCTCGTCTTTTTTTGGGTGTTATTCACTTTTAGTGTGACATGGGTTCCATCTGAATATTTTGTCACCATCGGGGGAATTGCCTTATTACTCATACCGACATTTTTTGTTATTTTAATTTTTCGATTCAAGCAATTACGTACTCAAGTTCGCAAGCTGTTTTATACCGAGTTTATGCCGCAATTTCTGAATATAAAATATCCAGAGCTTACTTTTGATCATAACCAAGGGATTGATGGGTCGATTTTGCAAAAGGCTAATCTTTTCGTTGAAAAATTTGATGATTATACAGCACATAATTTATTTGCCGCACGTTATGAAAATAAAAACATCCAATTTTCCGATGTTCAAGCAACCTATATCAATAGGAATACACATGAAAACTTTACCGAAACATTGATTAATGGCTCTTATATCGTTACTGAAACATCTTATGATTATGGTACACAGACGCTACTCATCACCGATTTATCGGAAATGCTTCTTGGTTCATTCAGCCAAAGCCTACAGAAAATTCGTGTACCTGATGGTTTGAAGTTGATTAAATTAGATGATCAAGACTTTGAGGATTATTTCATCGTTTACACCCAAGGCGAACTCCCTGTCTTTATGAATGAAGAAATGAGACAGTTTTTAGTGGAGCTACATCAACAAGAATTAGAAAATGTACGCATTGCCTTTAAGAATCAGCAAGTATTGTTTGCATTCACTTATCGTAAAATCAAAATAACTCCGGGTTTATTTTCATCACTAAAAAACCCTAAACTTCTCGAAAACTATGAAAAAGAAATAAAACTTTACTTGAAGATTAGCCGTTTTATGGCGACTTTTGATCCCAATGGCAATTTTTATGAAGAAAAGAGCACCGTCATCATGTAAGGTTGAGTGAGGCGCTCTTGTGCTGACTAAAACTTATGAAGCGTCATCCAAAATACACTCTGCAAGACGCGTTTCTCTCTTACCCGATCCGACAATACCTCCATTGGCAAAAAAATCCGTAATAACTGCTGTCGATGGATTATCAATATCGAATCCAAAATCATCATAATAGCGAGGGCGAATAGACGTTGCTCTCATTGAAGTTGCAATACTAATTGTTGGTGCATCATTAGGTCGTAATTTAATACTACGAAATTGTCGACCTTCTTCTAACATTGAAGCACTATCCGAAACAATAAACGCAAAAAAATCTGCGTCTTCGAAAGAAGAAACCACTTCACCATTAACAAACTCTGTTTGTTTTATCGTCACCTGAGTGAAAGGTGCCGTTCCAGAAAAATCATCCCATGAACCAGGAAAAGGACCAATGGTGGTAAGCGCATTAATATCAAAAATATCCGATGTAAAAAAAGTATAACTAACAATAAAATCGGGTGTACTAAATCCTTTAATGGGTGAAGGTGTGCAAATGTAAGTTATGGAATCATTCGCCACAGGTGCAATATCCGCTGAAGCAGTGAAACTTAACAAAGAGACATTCAGCACCAAAGCCATTTTTGATAGATAACGCATAATCGTATTCTCCACATTATTTAAATTTTATTAATTATCGAGAAATGCATTTTGAATCAATGCCACACTAGACTATTGCTAATGACGCACGTATTTATCACAAATTAATAACATCTTTGTTGCGATTTAAAAAAAATCGGGACAACTACAAAGTATACTTGATAAAATAAGAAAATTTTCCAATCATTTATTCCTCCTTAATTTTTTTGTCTTATTTTTTTATCGACACTGTCGAACAATAATTCTTTCCAACACAAGGTATTTTCTAACAACTGACACGCTTAACAGCTCATTCTAATCCACCTAGGCTTTTCGAGATAAACCCAACAGTTAGTTAAAAACACCAAAATATCGTTTTTTTAAAATAATCATAAAAGCTTTAGCAGTTAAATCATTGAAATTATTAAATAAAAATCATGGTACATTTTTTGCTTATTTAATATTTTTGTAATTCATACTCAATCTAACAATAAGGGTGTAGTCGATGGATAGGAATGAACAAGAATACAATAAAATAAGAAACCTGATGCTTCTGGGAGTTGTGATCTTTCAGCTGTGTCAATTAACTTGGGAATATCTTAATGGTGGCGTGGTAAGCCATCATCTTTTGATGCGCCCTGACTTGCCAGCGATATCAAACGGGTGGGGACTAATAATTTTACCGATGCTAGTTTGGTGCGCTTCAATACTTATCAACAAAAGGAGATTACGTGCTTCTCAGGCTGGTATCGAACAGAGCGCGTTTCAGCGCACAGTTGTCATTGGTTTTGTAGCAATTTTACTTTTGAGTGTATTACAATCGTTTATTTTCTATTTGGGTTATCATAATATTGCGGTTTATATGTTACTTGGCTTTATGATTAGCGGGTTATTTGTTCCAATTTATAGAGTAGAATGCATTCTTGGCTATGTGTTAGGTGCAACCTTTTTCTCAGGGCCTGTTATTCCATTTATTGGCGTATCAATGTTTGTAGGAGTATCAGCCTTATCACATGTTGTTATCAAGCCCTTATTCCTTCGTATGAAGCTTTCAGGGGTTAAGAAATTCACAACGTGATTTTTTTACCCTTGCCTCGTTTATTTAAACAATAAAACACATGCTCTCTACGCATTAAATTCATGACAAAGAAAAAACTTCCAAACTTGGTCATTCTCTAAAACCAAATTTGGAAGCTCAAGCCCTGCAGGCGTCTGCTTAACCCAATCATACAAAAGCCTTAAAAAAATTCTGATTTGATTGTTACAGAACATTTAACTGATAAACAAAGAATAGAACCAGTCGTTATTTTTACTAAAACCAAAATGATTAGCTTAAAATATTCAAACATAAGATTTGAAACATTTAAGTCTTTCTTGGTTAGGTTTCGTTTCAAACATAAAATAATAAGAACCATCTTCAATAATTTTATAACTATAATGAGGAGATTGCATTAAATAAAAGCTAAAAACATCTTGAGTTTTTGGAAACCAAAAATGACTTCTAAAATGCCACCAAAATCCCTGAAAAGCGTTAGGTAAACTCTTTAACCCTGATAACTTAACACCATCGTTAAAATTTTCAATTAACTTCAAAGAAAGATTGCCATTAACTTCATCAGCTTTTATCAGAGAAAAACCATTGGAAAGATAGTCTTTTTCTAAAAGTTCGATATCCAAATCATCAAGGTAAAAATACTTATTAAGCATCGGCTAATCCTTTCATAAAAAATGCACTGTATATATGGATTGAGAAAAATTAATAGTTTATTTCGTTTTTCTTTTATCGTAAATTCCCCAAACTAACAAAATTATGAACAATAAAAAAGATATATAACAAGCAATCACAAAGGTTGATGCTAAAATTTCATAGAGCTTAACGCCTATTTCATGCGTTTGCTTAACTCAACAAGGGTAGCCGATGAAGCAGGATTACACATTAATCAAGTACGACGTTATGAAGCTGGAGCTGGCCAACCTACCTTAGAAGGGTTAATTAAGCTCGCACAAGCTCTGCATGTCACTCTGGATGAATGGGTGTTTGATGAGAGTGACCGAGGTCCTAATGACCGCATGAAGTTATTGTTTGAAGCTGTGTCGCGGCTAAAGGAAGATGAGCAATCCGTGATTCGAGAATTGCTCGAAGGTATGATTGTCAAATACGAAGCCAGACGCTGGGATGCCGCTAAAAAATAGCAGTAATGTTAGGCTTATATACTTGCGGCATACAGTAGACTGCAAACAAAACTTGTAACAGCAACAGCAAATAGAGGTGTGTCAGCGATGGCTTCTTTAACAAACCAACGCGTTGTATCCATCAGCTTTACCGTATACTGTTTTAAGGCATCCATATCTTTTTTCACTAAAAAATCGTGCTCTTTTATCATTTTTTCGTAATTCATATTTTTCACTCTGAGTGCGTTACAATTTTTTAAATAATTTATCATGAGCTATAAAAATGCTAAGAGTCTATTGGAAGTCTCTAAAGCTGAGGTTGCATGATAAATTTATTTTTATATGGTATATCCACATCAAGTAAGTGTGGAGAATTAGAAGAAAAAGTTCATAGTGCTATAGACTTTAAATATGAACTAATCATTGCTGAATTTTTTGAACGATAATCGCTAACGGCGTATCCAGTTTTATGGGAGTATTAGCTAAATAAGTCATCTGCTACAACATTCGGTAAACCAAGAGTCAAATAAGAAGCAATCTAGTAGAACAATATTTGAAAAACACAATTTTTTCTGAGGCTATTAATCATAGTATTTGCAGTTGTGAGTTTCATGATACAAAGGCACGTGCCAGCATGCCTTAAAGAGTTGTTTGTTAGATGTAATAAGAATACAGTAAGGATAACAGAGATGCTAAAAACAGTGGTTTTACGGGTTAAGTACGTCGATATCAGGCCAATGAATGCGGTGAATTTCATCGTTGCGAATGTGATTGACTAAGTGTTGCCAACGGTCGAGACGTCGCCAGGCTTCCACCACATGCTCGTAGCCCTCAGGCAACAAGTCCATACGGTTGACGACAAACGCCGCCGCGATATGTTCAGTGGTACTGGCGGCGGTACTACTGCCCGCCTGGAGCAGTTCGTTGGCCACGTTAATGATTTTCGTAATAGTCTGTCGATTCATAAAAACACGCATTCTATTCTCCTTGCATTGATGACTAAAACTCAGGGTTTTAAGTAGAGTGCTGTTTAAGGACAACAAGTTCTCCGTTAAATACGACATCACCCTTTGGAACGTGCCAGCAGCGATGGCATTTACGAAATCTAAGAAACCTTTATAGGATCGATTAAACTCGCACAAACTCTGCATGTGACTTTGAACGAATGGGTGTTTGATGAACTAATGACCGCATGAAGTTATTGTTTGAGGACATCTCGCAGCCAAAGGAAGACGAGCAATCCGTGACTCAAGAATTGCTCGAAGGTATGATTATCAAATACGAAGTGAGATGCTAGGATACCGCTAAAAAATAACAACTAAAGATAAAATTATCTATTGATTAAAATCAAAAATTTCTTTTAAATATTTGATTTTATCTTTCTTATCTTCTTCGCAAACCAGAAGCGCTTTATCCACATAAATTTTGCACTTATCAAATATATCTTCATCT
>JBCCZV010000010.1:0-50989 GCA_039187085.1 Pseudomonadota bacterium | reverse complement strand
TAAGTTGATACATCTATAAAAACTTGAATAAAGCAATATCATTATTCTAAATATTAAAAATATATTTAATAGGCATTTTTCAATCCTAAATGCGTTACAGAATGATTTTACAAAATTCAAAAGCCATTTTTTGTAATTTGTGAATTAATGCCTAAAATAAAACATGAATCAAATCGATTGATAAAAGCTTGATACCGATGAAAACTATTCTCTTTTTATTAATTTTGTGTTGGTTAAACACAATTTTTTATCCTAGTGCCGCCTCACTATTAACGTTAAGGAATGACATAAAAACCCGTTTAATCAAAGAGGTTCGTCAAGAAAATCAAAACCTTAACGTTCCTCAATCAATTTTTAAAATCGTCAAATACCCAACACCGATTGGCGAAATGACAGCTTACATAAGCCAACCTAAAGAAAACAAACAACGCTACCCTGCCATTATTTGGATTAGCGGAGGTTTTCCTGTTGGTGGCATAAGCTCTTCCGCTTGGACTGAACAACCCAAAAGCAATGATCAATCCGCAAAAGCTTATCGCAAAGCCGGAATTATTACTATGTACCCTACTCTGCGTGGAACTCATGGTAATCCAGGATTTCAAGAAGGTTTTTATGGTGAAGTTAATGATATTATTAGCGCATTGAATTTTCTAAAACAACAATCTTATGTCGATCCTAAAGCTATTTACTTGGGTGGTCATAGTACTGGGGGTACATTAGCGCTATTAGTTGCCGCATCAACGGATGAATTTAAAGCCATTTTTGCATTTGGACCCGTAACTAGTCCTGCTGGATATGGAAGACAATATATCTTTTATAATCCCGAAGTACTTTATGAAAAGCATTTGCGTAGCCCTATCTATTTTTTAAGTTACATTGAAACACCAACATTTATCATCGAAGGACAAAATGGTAATACTTTGGATTTAAAATTATTAAAACTCGCAAACCAAAATGAGAATATTACATTTATTACTATTTCTGGTGGTAATCATTTCGATATATTATTTTCTTCAAATCAGTTTATTGCTTCGAAATTCATTAAAAAAAAATCTAAAGAATTAAGTCAAAATGATTTGCAAGATGCTTACGACATGAATTTCAAACCCGAAAAAAACAAAAACTGATGGAAGTTTTCATTATGTTTATAAGAATCATTTCTTTACTATTTATTTTTACTTTGTATGGTTGTGTAACACCTTCACCGATGCCTAACGTACCTGGCGCTCAAACACCTTTCCAACAACGCATCGACAATTTTGAAAAGCAATTTTGCTGCACCCAAATAAATCATGATCTTCAAATTAACCAAATCGAAGAAGATATGGTTTTTACATTAAAAGAAAACGCCAATCTTATTAAGCGAGAAAAGTTAAAAACTCATTATCGAATTTATGAATTGCCGGATGCAGCCGATGAATATACATTTGAATTAAAATCATTTGTTATTAATCAACAATTTGCGGTGATACCTAGAATCGTTATTTTTGATAAAGATTTTAAACGTTTAGCCAGCAGCAGCCATCAGAATATTTTCTACATAAAAGGCAGAAATGGATCGGGTGCAGGTTATTCAATGTATTTTTATATCAACACAGCAACAGATCCCAATCAAAAATATTTTATGATTCATTCAAACAAGAAAGCAGGCTCAATACACCATATTGCAACAAGAAAGCAAATCATTGAAAAAAAAATGAATGTGCAAGGCACAACGATTAATTACAATACATTACGAATAATAGAAGGATCAACACATTTAGTATCACCAACGGGGGTTTTACAAATGAGGAGAGTGGATAATTGGCGTAATTCAAAAAATAAAGCCTATGCTTTTATTTTGAGGCCAAGGTAGCGCTCAAGAAATGATTCAAATAAGGAGTAAAATGCTCTCTCTTTCACAAAGATAGCGTTTAACAATGTTTTTGCCTAAATAGCTCTTAAGTGTAGTATGACCATAGTTCTATTTACGGCCAACGTGATTTTAATTAAATCTTATGATATATAAGCATTAAAAAGAGAGTCATCAAGTATGCTAACCTATCAGTTTTTCCTATATTCTTAACAAATCACTGACTTCTGCTTTTTGTCCTGATACGTAATGCACCTCTTTGAGTTGCAATGATAGCAATACACTTTATCCGATGTGTCTTTACAAGAAGTCTTCAAAAAATAATAAAGATGATTTTTTCGTTTCTAACTCTTCATTTCTTTTTAATTAACTTTATAAATCAAGAGCTGCATTTTTCATTTCATTTGTACTCTTCACAAGAGACCAAGGCATAGCGAGCTCTTCAAAATTCACATCAACGGCATAAGATTTTGGATCAACAAATATTTTTTGGTTTTTTCTCAAAACAATACCTGCCTCACCATTACATTCTAATAAAAAGTCCGATGACGTTTTTTTAATGACTTGATTCAATAATTTCAACATATACTTTGGCCATTCATCGGAGCTCCAAATAACATAAATGCTAAAGCGGATTTTAAAATCACATTGATAATCTTCGTTGGCAAATTCACAGTCTACTTCTGGGTCATCTAAAAATGTTGTAATGGATAGTTCACTATTTAAATTATAAGCAGGTATTTCTCTGCCTATTGCATCGAATGGCTCAAACTCAAATTTTTTTTCAAAAGGGACTTCAATAATATTCAATATTTTCTCTAAATGATTATTATCAATATATAATCCAAAACTTATAGACATAAAGCCCCCTTAAATATCAAAACGTGTAATTTTCCCATTTTTTATTACCAGCATTTCTTTCAACATTTTGCTGCGTTTTTTATACTCTTTTTCGGTTATTTCAGATTTGAGGTCATCAATATTAAATTTAGAGTCGTCTAAATTGAGAACAATTCTCTGAGCTTGATTAAGCGTTTTTTTCTTTATTTCATTCCAAATTGATTTTGTAGAAGTATTCGGTCTTGGCGCGTATGCATCAAAAGCTTCTCCATTAATCAAAAAGTCAGGATTTTTTTCTTTTCTTCCTTGTTCTGTACCTTAGACCAAAGCATCACAAGTCATTGAAAGTCTAAGTCAATTGCAAAATATTTTGGATTTACAAGAACATTATTTTTAAATAAAATCTTCATCATAATCTTCAATAATAGGGACACATGGTGATAGGTAACTATCTTTTTGTTTTATTATCTTTCCTTGCTCAATGACTATAACTTCAAATTTATTAACCAATGATTTATCTTCATCATCTCTATAATAGACGAGACCATAACTAGTTGGAAAAATTTTCGGGATTTCATAAATCAATTTAATAATCAATTGAGCTTGTGTACGATGATTAAACAATCTTGCAATATAAAAAACATAACAGCCATTGATTAATTGTAATCCTTTTTTTATATCATCATTTTTTGTTTTCTTAAGAAAATCATTTAAACTTCCTATTTTTTCTAAAGCACTCTCATCTTTTGCGAAGACAGATAAATTTACCCACCCATGTATTTCAAACATATCATTTCCATTTCAAAAAATTTTGAAATCTAAATCCGCTAAATGCAATTTAGTTTTCACAAAGAAAAAAATTATCGAGGAGAATTTTTCTTTTACCTTTTGCTACAACCCACACCGAAAACTCTTTTTTTGAATCTAAAAAACATTCTCTTTCATGAAAAACACCATAACTACGACTTGTTAGAGAAACAATTTTTTTCATAAGTTTTCTAGTCAACAAGTACTTATCATAATTCTCATAAAAACCAGAGACCCAAAAGTATTTTTCTCCATTTGTTCGTTTTAGACCTATCGCCAGATTATCTCCACTTAATTTTTTTATTATGTCTTCTATCTGTACAATCACCTGTTCTTTTTCTACAATTGACATCCAACCATGAATTTCGTGCATGTTAATTCCTAGAAGTTTAATGAGGTATTATCAATGATTATCTCAACGCCGTATCTTTTGCTATATCTTTGAAGAACTTTTATTACATTTTCTTCGGGGTTACCGCCTTGAAAATGATAATAGACTTTTTTATTTGTAGCAATCGCAGCTTCAAATGTCGCTTTTGCTTGATTTCGAAATTTAGAACCTTCAGTTATTGACGCTGGTTTTGCTTGTCCTATGTATTCATTACTAATCACATCAAATTCACGTTTATCAATATCACCTGAAAAACTTACAGACGACTCTCCTTTTAATTTTTCAGCTAGGGCATTAGCATGAGGGTCATTGGTATTTTCTTTTACCAAATTACCGCTATATCTTTGTAAGTCTGAACTTAGTGGTTTAGGGCCATTATAATTTTTCCAGTCTGGGTGATACGGATCATTCCTCATCTCTTCTGTTACATTATCATGAAGTTCAGTTACTGCTAGTTTTTTATTAACATATTCCAAAATCGAATTGAATCTTTTTCCGAAATCAAAGTTATTTTTCTTGAGAAAGTCAATAACAGATTCTAAGATTTTATCTCCAGGAACAAATGCACCTACTGCTGCACCAACACCCATTTCAATTAATAAATCTTGTGCTTTAGCGCTATTACCATTTTGATAAGCTTCAACAACTTCAATAATTTCTTGACCCGTAAGGTACACATCAATCGCAGTGAGGATAGCTGGTACAGCAAAAACTAACCACAAGGCATTGTTCTCAGCGGTGATTTCACCTATTTCGGCAGCATAGTTTACTCCAGCAGAAGAAGCCCCTGCTGCAAATGCAACAATAGCGCTACTGAATTTTGCAATATCAACACCTTTTTTCGCTAATTCATTAAGTTTAGTTGATTGATATTTTACTTCAAAATGTTGAGAAAGCTCGGCTTGCAAAATCCCATTGACTTGTGCTTCTGTATAATCAGGGTTTTTGAGAAGAATAAGTTCTTTTCTTTTTCTTAAATTTTCTGAATTTTCAGAGATATAATTGTCTACCGCTTCTTGCGCTTCCTTAATTTCTTCAGATTCTCGAAATTGAGAGCCGATGAACTCACCAATAACCGCGCTACCTGCGCCAATTGCACATGCTTTACCGGCTTCAGTTTGAGTATCATTCACCAAACCGTCATTAGCCGTACCTAATACACACCCAGAAGCCGCATGAGAAATGTATTTGAGTGCAGTTTGCATGGATTTGGCATTTTCAATATCAAAAGCATCTCCAATAGTTTTGGCCATATGCTTGCCAAGCGTATTGATGGCCTGCTGTCCTAAGCTTTGAACAAAGCTATCCGAGAAATTATCCAAATCACCATCTAAGATAAGACTGGATACACCAGCACTCACCGTTGCATTCGTTACAGCCTGTGCAATTTGTTGTTGCAAAGAGATTGCTTCTTGTCCTTTAACGACTTGAAAAAAATCGAGGTCTCCTAAAGCATTCGTTGCACCAGCGGTAACCATTGTAACCGCAAGCGATCTTAATGTGTCTGAGGATGCGAGATCTTCCATTGCGCCACCAATATCACCATTCACGGCACCATTGGCTACGGCCATTATCAACTGACTTTCCAACGAAAGCACACCAGCGTTTAGCGCTGCTTGCCAAAAACTCAACCCCGCAGTGCCTACTCCTCCAGAAGCGATGGCAATAGCAATGGATATCACTGCCGCAAATGCAGGACTTAAACTCCGATTTTTCTCATTCCACTCTTCATACTTAGCTTCAATTGCTGTCCAATCCGCATCAGGAATTTCTTCACGGACTTGCCCCATCCACTCCAAGCCAGGCATCTGGCTTAATGCATCAATTTGCGCATCCATATTGAGCGCATTACCATCTTCGTCAAATTGTCCTTCGTATTCGACATTTAGACCTTTAAGAGCATCAACCTTTAAACCACCCACAATCGTGGTGTGCACAACATTTTCAATATCACGGCCACGGTTAATCGTCGTGGTGGTAAATAAGCTTTCTTTAACTGAGCTGTAACTATAGTGATCGTTTTCCTTGGTCACTAACAAATTAACTTGACCATGACTTGCCGTCACATTGGCGCCATCTTGACTAATAATTTCAGCCGCTTTTAAGGTGATGTCACCCAGTTCACTGTGAATGGTGATCCCTTTGCCGGCATCCAATAAGGCACGCATGGCGACTGTGCGGTAGGCCGACTCTTCTTTACTGGTTTTGCCAAATTTTCCTTTTCTGGCATATTGAGTGATGTTTTGTTGATCTTGAACCGTTACACCCAAGTTGGCGAGTAATTCAATATGACCTTGATCACTGACAATTTCTGAGGCATCAATGAGAATTTCATTGCCTGCGATAAATTGAATGGTATCTTGCGCACTAATACGCGATTGCAAATAGCTAACGCTAGATTCGGAAAATTCACGCCAGCCATCGCGAGCACCTTCAGAGGTATTAACTATACGTTGGGCTCCGATGTAAATGCTGCCATCCGCACTAAAGCGAATACCACCGCCCGCACTAACATTCGCGCCTTGCAAAACGATGTCGCCATAACTTTGGAAAGTGACATCGCCATTGACTGAAGAAATGTCGGCAATTTCTCCAAAACGCTCTTTTTGGCTATTTCCTAAATCGTAACGATGCACGAGTGTGCGATTTTCTATATGTTGAGCAACAAGGGTTAAATCACCTTGTGACTGTACGATGCCCGATAAGTTAGAGAAAACGCCACCTGCGACTAAAGCTAATTCGCCTTCACCAATCATTTGGCCACCAGTATTGGTAATGTTTTGTACCGCTTGCAGCATGCCATTGCGACCAAAACGTACTGTGGTATTTTCAATATCAACATTTCTAAAGGTGGCAACGCCATTGAATGTAATGGTTCTTTCATCCACACGTCGTTCATCAATCGTTTCAGCCGTTAGGTATACAATTGGTACAACTAATGTTTTGCCATTGATGATGCGTTTTTCTGGCCAAATCATATCCGCTGGTGCATCTTCACGGGAGTGCGATAACTTAGCCCCGTATTTAAGACCCGATTGTGTTTTTACAAAATTAAACGCATTGTTATAGAGTGTGATGAGTTGTTGTGCTTCATTGGCATAAGCGGTTTGATCAGAATTAACAAGATGACGACCCAATAAACGCAAAACTTGATCACGTACGTAACGCGCTTGTACAAAAGCTGTACCTATATTTTGGGGTTTTTCATAGGTGGGAATGATCGTAGTAATGTCACCTACAGCAATCGGCACATAGCTGGGTCCAACTAAAGCTGTGCGATAGTCATTAAAGAGTCGTTGATAAAAATGATCTGTCGTGGTGTAAGGCGCGCTAATGCGTAAATACGGTGTAATATCAAAAGCACCATTTGCCTGACGAACAAATTGCGGATCATTATTGAGTTCGTATTGAATATTAGCGTCGGTCAAAACCGCATTGGCGCTGGCAATACCTGGCAATAAAATTTGTAAAGTTAAAATGGTTGCCGTGAAATACCCCACACAACGTCGCCACCAAGGCATCCGTCGCGCGCGAAGACTTTTCGATTTTGTCGTTAACATGATTTTAGCTCCCTAATCTTATTTTACGCGCTGCATAACATTCTGGTGTGAAGTGGATTGCGTTTGATAATACGCATCTATGACGTCGAAAAGGTCGAGTGTTACTGGCTCCCCTACCGGTTTTGTCTCATTATAGGAACTTAATTCTTCATGACACAGTCTTTGGTCAACGATATCTCGATACCTATAACCTCTGGATTCATAGGATTCAACACAATCGGTGTTGACTGCATAAACCGGAACTCGAACCGTTTGTGTAGCAGCCAGAGTAACGTTTCTCCCTTGAATCATATGTGTTTTATTGGTACTCACTGCATCTCTATCAAAGAGTCCATTGAAGATCTCGTTTTTCTTAGCATCGAGAGCGCGTAACTGGTGGTATTCGTAAGGCAACAGAGTGATAG
The DNA here is from genome assembly GCA_039187085.1 of Pseudomonadota bacterium. Lineage (GTDB taxonomy): Bacteria > Pseudomonadota > Gammaproteobacteria > Enterobacterales > JBCCZV01 > JBCCZV01. Next base: position 43,135 of record JBCCZV010000010.1, on the reverse strand, counting down.
CTTTAAAACTGGCTTCTTTACCATTCGTTGTTCCTTGCACATAAAAGAGTGAATCCAACGATTGTGTATCTTGCGACGTAACACTACCCAAATTAAAATTACTAAAATAGCTACCACAGTTCATTGACAGTTCACCATTTGGTAAAAAGCTGTTACAGCCCAAAATAATGTCCGAAACACCACGAGTTTTTGTTAATTCTTGATGTAAGATGCCTACATCATTCAAAAGCGATAACGTATAAAAATCTGCGGAGCCATACGCTTCAATATATGAACTGTGATTAACAATACCGTATTCTCCGCCGATATACAGATGACCAAAAGCCACCACTCGACCTGGTGGCGAGTAAACAAAAGTTTTGGAAGCAATAGTGTTAGAAGAAACACTCACACTGTTATTTGTACTAAATTCAGTTACACGCTCCAAGCCGTTATAAATCATATATCTGTCGTTGATAAAGTGTTTGGCTTGCATTTCAAATCGTCCATTCGGTGCGCTTTGCTCCATCACGCCGGACGCATTGACGATATAACTATCCGCAACGACAAGAAAGTTATCTTCTCCCACAAGCCGCACTTGACTAAAATATTCTGCATCTAAATCGATTTCACCATCACCGCTGCTATCTTTAGCAAAGTAGGGATTAATGTTTTCAACACTTTTGGCTTTGATACTGAGATTGGTAGCTATGACAGAGGACGTTTGCTTAACACTAGAAATCGAGGCGACATGATTAAAAGTTGGATGAAACGCTAAACCTCGCTGAGATGGATTACTGTCAGTGAAATAGCTTGTCGTTATGCTCAAAAAATCTGAGCCTAAATCACCACGTGAACCATTTAAGAAAGTTCCGTTATCTGCTTCAATAACCACAGTATCCGCCATGATTTCGTTATGGTTCATAATACTGTTATCTGCGAAGAGCTCGATACGTGACAAGCCTTGCAAAGGTCCGGTATTGGTTAATGTTTCCCCTGCAAGTTGTATGGTATCTGCCACAATTTCTGCACGATTGGTAATTGCTTTTTTTGCGTAGCCCACTATAGCACCGGTTTCAATGTAAGGCACTCGTCCACCTGCACGTCCTACATGTAACTCACCGACGGTATTCAAGGCCAGTTGTCCGTTGGAGACAATATTTCCTTCAAGTGTTAAATGATAAGAATCTTTGAAGAGCGTGGTGAGTTGAATACCTTCATTGTTCACAACAACTTGGTTTTGATAACGAAAGGAGGAAACTAAATTGGAACGTGTATTGATGGCAGCACGGTTATTTAAGGCATATGCACTCACGATATTCACACTTGTGCTCAAAATACTGCCGTTGATGGTACGCATACTTGTTGGCTGGTAGGCATCCACAAGGTTACTGAGTTGCTGATCCACAAAGTTCCAAGTGAGCCCACCTATATAAATGTTGACGGCTCCACCCCCCATCGTTAGGGAACCATTGTCGTCCGCGACATATCCACCGTTGCTGTGGCGTTGCGCGCGCGAGTGGGTATCAATTTTTGCGGCTGATGATAATGAAAAATTATCCGCCAATAACTCCACGGCCATCGCTCCGGGAGCGGCTAAATCTGTATAAGTAATGTGGCTTCCAGGGCGACTCACAATAGGATTTAAAGCACCGGAAGACGATAAAGAAACCGCTTGGGCGGCAGCCATCACTAAACGAAAACTGTTTTCAATACGACAGGGCTGACAGGTCACTGCGGAACCCAAGCCAGTACCGATAAAAATGATGTCAGCTTTAGGGCCCACTAAAGTTAGCGTGTCTTTGAGTTGTATTGTCGGTGCCTGAATAACAATAACGTCAGCCGCGAAGGCTGCACTTTCACTCACGAGGTTAATCAAGTCGATAGGTCTATCAATAATGAACGTCGAAAAACGATTAAAGGAAATGCCTTGTGCATTGGGAGCGTTGAGCATTAAAACGTCTTTAGAGCTACTGAGTTCTTGTAAACTCGGCTCATTGCTATTGATACCCGTCACCAGGCTCGCCTCAGTGACTATTGGTGAAAGTATCAAAAACCAGCAAGTTATCCAAAAAAGTGGAATGTATAACCTTTTTGACAGCATTACTTTTTCCTTATCGTACAATTTTTCGACATGTTAATGGCTTTTTATTTAAAAAAACGTCGACAAATTATCAGAGCGAACCAAAACTCACAATGTAAATAATACCAGCTAGGTATTCATTTTTTTCACACCTTTGATGCGACATAATTTCCAATTAGAACTTAAATAATCAAAAGGCTTACTTAAAGTGTGAATTAGTGAGAAATAAATTACGAAGAATAATGGTATAAGCACAAATTTTTTGGCGGTTATTTATTAATCATTTCAAGGGCTTTTCTTTGCGGCGACGCAACATAATGAGATTTACATAATCTTTACATTAAATTTATTAATTCGATTCATAAATAATACTTATTTACTATTTTCATTTAGACCTTAACTAAACTATCGCCACATATGACATAAGCGTCAAAAAAAATTTTTAACATTTTACTATGAAAAAATTTCAACCTTTTTTTTGGTAATATTTAACATGTTTTTTACTTTCAGGCACCTCATGATGCATCTGCTGCAAAAAAATAAAAAAAACAGCAACGAAAAATCGATTAAGTAGAAGACAAACTTTTGGAGTTCTGATGCAAAAAACAAAAATTTCTCTTGCCATTCTTACGGCACTCACACTCAGCGCTTGTAATGATGACGATAATGTAACAACAGAGACGATTCCTCTCGTTGCTGAAACTCCCGCCCCAACTTCCTCTGAAGAAGAAAGTGGCTCTGAAGAAGAAAGTGGCTCCGAAGAAGAAAGCGGCTCCGAAGAAGAGACTCCTACTGAAGAAGAGACTCCTACTGAAGAAGAGACTCCTGCTGAAGAAGAGACTCCTGCTGAAGAAGAGACTCCTACTGAAGAAGAAACTCCTACTGAAGAAGAGACTCCTGCTGAAGAAGAAACTCCTGCTGAAGAAGAGACTCCTACTGAAGAAGAGACTCCTGCTGAAGAAGAAACTCCTGCTGAAGAAGAGACTCCTACTGAAGAAGAGACTCCTACTGAAGAAGAGACTCCTACTGAAGAAGAGACTAAGCTTATTCTTGAAGTTGCACCTGTATCTGAAATTGTTTTTCACGGCGCACAGTTCTCCTCTAAACTGCCTGTAACAGTCAATAAAAAAGAGGCTAGTCTTACATTCTCAATTGATGAATCCACAGTCTTGTTCGGGGAAATTGTTGAATTTAATGAAACAACAGGGGAATTTGTTTATGACGCAAAAGCTGATAGCACCGGCATTGTCGAAGAAATATCCTATAAAGTGACTAGTGGAGATTTAACGGTTGAGAATACTCTGACATTAGAGGTTTCAATAGGAGATCCACTACATCAATATCAATGGCATTTAAAAAATACTGGTCAAAACACCTTCTCATTAACACGCGGAAATCCTGGCTTTGATTTAAATCTAGATAAAACCATTGCTTCAGGTATTCATGGTAACGGGATTATCGTTGCTGTTACTGATGATGGAGTAGCTATTAATCATCCTGATCTTAAAAATAACGTCGTCCCTTTCGGCTCTTATAATGTAGTAACGGGTAGTTTCGATCCTACACCTATAATTAGTAAATCAGATCCTTATCCCGCACATGGTACTGCAGTTGCAGGTTTGATTGCTGCAGAAGGATTTAATGGCATTGGTGGACGTGGGGTAGCACCTGGAGCAAGACTAAAAGGTTTTAATGTTTTACAAGGCTTTACAGTAGAGGCGTATTTAATTGCTCACGGTACGTATGTTTACACCGAAGATGCAAGAATCATTAATCAGAGCTGGGGATCCTCGCCTGCTACTTTTACGCCTGAAGGCTTATTTAATTACCTTATCAAACAAGCCGATAACAATAACGATGGTAAAGGGGTCGTTTTTGTTAAAGCAGCTGGTAATCAAAGACAAGATTACTCTGCGAGAATAACGGGTGTATATGCAAAAACAAATGGCATAACAATTCTTTCTGATGATGGCAATAATCTGGGTTTACCTGTACACAATCCTAACCAAGAAGCTTACAACTCTAGTTTCAGAAATATTACAGTAAGCGCGCTTGCTGCAACAGGCAAACTATCAAGCTACTCTTCTTATGGTAGTAACATTTTTGTTACCGCTCCTGGAGGTGAATACGGACGAAGAGCACCAGCCATGTTAACCACAGATCTTATGGGCTGTGATGCTGGATACAACCCAAGAAATTATACTGGTGAACGTAAAACTCCAAACCCATTCTTCGGTCCAAGCAATCCTTTTGATGCCGAGTGTAATTATACGACAACCATGAACGGCACTTCTTCGGCTTCACCAAATACTGCTGGCTCTGTTGCTTTGATACTTGAGGCGAACCCTGAATTATCTTGGCGTGATGTAAAAGCAATTTTGGCAAAAACAGCGACAAAAATTAATCCTGATATTGCCCCCATAGCAATGCGTGTTGGTGAAGAAGTTTACATTGCAGAACAAGGCTGGATACAAAATGCTTCGGGATATAATTTTCACAATCGTTTTGGATTTGGTTTAGTCAACGTTGATGATGCTGTTGATTTCGCAAAAATATATAAAAATTACTTACCAGAATTCATCGAAACTGATTGGATTAGTACACCTGATGATACAGTTGCCGCAGAAATTAATGATGCGGACATCACAGGGGCTAACTTATCTATTGATGTAAAAGAAGATTTAGTCATCGAAGGTATTCAGGTTAATTTAACTTTACAACACGGCCGTCATCCAGATTTGGCAATAGAGCTAACCTCTCCATCTGGCACTAAAAGTATGCTATTGTCACCTCGCACTCATTTGGTTACCCAAGCATTTGGTAACTCTCCTGCGGTAGACACGATTAGCGGTACTTTATTCCTCTCTAACGCTTTTTACGGAGAAATGTCGAAAGGAGAATGGTCATTGAGAGTTGTAGACACAAGCGCAAATGATAATTTCGAATTCAAATTAACTGGAGGAGAAATTACTACACTAAACGCTGATGGTGAAGAAGTCATTCAAAAACTTGAAAAGCCTACAACGTTCAATATCCCGAATAACACTACTGCTGGCTCACTCAATAAGTGGTCAATACGAGTTCTTGGTCATGCTAAAAAAGGAGAAAAATAATGAGAGTTTTAGTAATTAGTTGTCTACTAACTATTGGCTTTATTGGCAATGCTTTTGGTAATAAAATCCCAAGAGAGGAATCTCAAATTCAACAAGAATCTAACATCCAAACCTTATCAAACGGAGAAGAGAAAGTTTTGGCAGGAAATACATACGTATTTATGTCGCAACCTTCCATGAAATCTACGGATAATACTCAACAAATGCCGGTAGTTTTTGATGTTAAGCGTCAAATAATGGGGCCATTATCTGGTAAAATCGTTGTAAAAATGAAAGATAAAAATACTAATGCAGTTGCTCTTGCAAACCAATTTGGTATGCGTGTTTCTATTGAAACACGTTTTGGGTATGTCATTATGGAACCCAGCAGCTCCGTTGTTAATCTTTATTCAACACTTGACCTACTTGGCGATAGCCCGTTGATAGAAAAAGCTTACCTAGACATAGCAAATCAAGACGTCCGCCCAATGTAATATTCACACTTAACTAAAAAAGCCAGTCTTTGACTGGCTTTTTTGTTTATGCATTTTTGAACAATTTATTGTTCAAGCTACAGTAAGTGCGTGCAATTCTCGCTCAAGCAATCGCGTATCACCTAAATTTAGTTCAACTAATCGGCGCAGATGAATAGCACTGTCTAAATCTACACATTCACAATGCAAACCAATCAGTTGATTATCCTCACGACGGTTAGCCACGGTTGATTTCATTCGAATAACGTCGTGATGCTCCCCTAATTTAAATTCAAGCACCAAACGCTGACCGATATCCACTTCCATATAACTTTCCGGTTTAAACAATCCACCTTTTAAAGAAATATCGTGCAACTCACCATACCAGATTTCGTGAGCAGCAACGATTCTTGCTTCCGCAGTAAAGTGAATGCGTTGATGATGACGTTTCTCTTGTTGAACTACAGCACTCATGATATCACCTGCACTCAATGACTTAACATTGATTGATAGCTCGTAGGAAATTTTGAACCGAACTGCCATAGGTTCGACAGTTCGTTAAAACATGACTTTATAAGTTTAGCAAAACTTACTTCAGTTATTGCAATTTCTTGTATTTGATTCGAGTGGGCTGATCAGCATCAACACCTAAACGACGCTTCTTGTCTTTTTCGTAATCTTGATAATTGCCTTCGAACCATTCCACGTGACTTTCACCTTCAAAAGCAATGATATGAGTTGCAATACGATCTAAGAACCAACGATCATGCGAAATCACAACGACACAACCCGGGAAGTTTAACAAAGCTTCTTCAAGCGCTCGCAGTGTTTCCACATCTAAATCATTGGTTGGCTCATCCAGCAATAAGACATTGCCTCCACTTTTTAATAATTTAGCTAAGTGCAAACGGTTGCGCTCACCACCGGAGAGGTCTTTGACAAATTTCTGTTGGTCAGACCCTTTAAAATTAAAGCGCCCCACGTAAGCTCGTGAAGGGACGGAGTAATTACCAATGGTTATAATGTCCTGACCGTCCGAAATTTCTTCCCAAACGGTTTTAGAATCATCCAGATCATCGCGTTGCTGGTCCACAAAAGACAGTTGAACCGTGGAACCCACATTGACGGAACCTGAATCTGGCTGTTCCCGTTCTGCTAACATTTTGAATAGTGTTGACTTACCCGCACCGTTAGGACCGATAACCCCTACAATACCGCCTGGCGGTAATTGAAATGATAAATTATCGATTAAGCATCTTTCACTAAAAGATTTAGAGACACTATCAAGCTCTATCACTGAATCACCCAATCTTGGCCCAGGCGGAATGTAAAGTTCAGCGGTTTCATTACGCTTTTGAAATTCCTGCGATTGTAACTCATCAAAACGCTTCAAACGGGCTTTACTTTTTGCTTGGCGACCTTTGGCATTGGTTCTTACCCACTCTAACTCTGCTTTAATCGTTTTTTGTTGTGCAGCTTCTTGCCTAGATTCCATTTCAAGACGCTTTTCTTTTTGCTCTAACCACGATGAATAATTACCTTCAAAGGGAATGCCTTGACCACGATCCAGTTCTAAAATCCAACCTGCCGCATTATCCAGAAAATAACGGTCATGAGTGACAGCCACCACAGTACCTTTATATTCTTGTAAGAAACGTTCTAGCCAAGCTACACTTTCTGCATCCAAGTGGTTAGTGGGCTCATCCAGCAACAACATGTCAGGCTTGGATAACAGGAGCTTACACAAAGCAACACGCCGTTTTTCTCCACCGGAAAGATGCGTCACATCCGCATCCCATGCAGGTAGACGTAATGCATCAGCAGCGACTTCTAACGTTCTTTCAATTTCCCAACCATTAGCCGAATCAATTTTATCTTGGAGCTCAGCTTGCTCGGCGAGTAGCGCATCAAAGTCTGCATCGGGTTCAGCAAAAGCGTTACTGATTTCGTTAAAACGTTTAAGAATTTCTTTAATCTCGCCCAATCCTTGTTCGACATTACCACGTACATCCAAGCTTTCATCGAGTTGGGGTTCCTGGGGTAGATAACCCACATTGATTCCCGCTTGCGGTCGTGCTTCTCCTTCAATGTCTTGATCAACGCCCGCCATAATACGAAGTAACGTTGACTTACCTGCACCGTTTAAACCTAAGACGCCAATTTTTGCGCCAGGAAAAAATGATAGCGAGATATCTTTTAAAATGTGTTTGCCAGGAGGAACCACTTTCCCCACGCGATTCATGGTGTATACATATTGTGCCATATGAGAATTGCCTCGTAACTCATCAATTCGTGAACAAGATGGCTCGCATGATACTGCGACTACATCATTGAGTAAAGAAAGCCGGTATACTCCACGGAGAAATGAACGCAAAGCCTTTTAACTCCGTGAAGGAAAAGTATGACATCGCGCGACTATCGCATCCCTCGTTCTATTAGTCAGGTAACCACTGAAATAAAAAAGAGCCGCTTTATCGCCATCATTTCACCGGCGAAAAATCGTAAAGAAGCATTAGAGGTTGTTCAGTCTTTGAGAGAAAAATACCCAGACGCTGGTCATCATTGTTGGGCTTACATTGCTGGTTCTCCGTTTCAATCATCAAGTACTGGCATGAGTGATGATGGCGAACCTTCTGGCACTGCTGGCAAGCCTATTTTAAATGTTTTATCGCATAAAAATATTGGGGATGTTGTAGCAGTCGTTGTCCGTTATTTTGGGGGTATTAAACTAGGTGCTGGAGGCTTGGTCAGAGCCTACAGCAGCGCTGTTCAAAAAGCCTTTGATACGTTAGAACTAGAGTCTGTGACACCGCAGGTTCATTTCAAGTTGATCTTCGATTTCGCTTTTGAAAATACCATTCGACATCTTTTGTCACAACACGATGCCAGTATTCTCGATACACAATACGAACAAAAAATCGCTCTCACAGCATCATGCGCAACTTCTTTGTTACCGTTATTAGAAAAAGCCATTCAAACCGCGACTAAAGGACAGGGCAGACTACAACCACTTAACAATCATTGAACAGTGTTTATCCACAAAGCTCAGAGGGTTTATGGAACAATATATTTTGGGTTTACAGCTCAACGCGCTACAATAAGCCCCAGCTTAGGTTCGCAGGGTGAGATGTCTTCGAAATCCACCTTGGCTTGTTCACCGCTTCATCGCGTTTACGCCTTTCCTAAATTTAGCAAGAGGTAGTTCTACGAATGCTTACAGATCGAAAAAATGTTATGGAATTTGACCCCGAAGTTTCTGCAGCTATTCATGCAGAAAAACAACGTCAAGAACAGCACATCGAGTTAATCGCCTCAGAAAACTATACCAGTGAAAAAGTCATGGAAGCTCAAGGTTCTGTGCTAACGAATAAGTATGCCGAGGGTTACCCAGATAAACGTTATTATGGTGGTTGTGAGCATGTCGATATTGTTGAAAAATTAGCGATTGAAAGAGTTAAAACTCTTTTTGGTGCCGATTATGCTAACGTTCAACCACACTCGGGTTCTCAAGCCAATGCAGCGGTTTACATGGCTTTGCTGGATGCAGGTGATACAGTACTTGGCATGAGTTTGTCGGATGGAGGTCACCTGACTCACGGCGCAAAAGTTAACTTCTCTGGTAAAATTTATAATGCTGTGCAATATGGTATTAATGCCGAGACTGGCGAAATTGATTATGATGAAGTCGAAACACTCGCCAAAGAACATCAGCCTAAAATGATTGTTGCTGGTTTTTCAGCCTATTCGCGAATTGTTGATTGGAAACGGTTCCGACAAATTGCCGACAGCGTCAACGCCTACTTTTTGGTGGATATGGCTCATGTCGCTGGTTTAGTGGCAGCTGGCCTATACCCCAACCCCGTACCATATGCCGATGTTGTCACCTCTACTACACATAAAACCTTAGCCGGGCCTCGCGGTGGTATTATATTGGCTAAAAACAACCCAGAATTAGAGAAAAAATTCAATTCTGCCGTTTTCCCTGGCGGCCAGGGTGGTCCTTTAATGCATGTCATTGCTGCGAAAGCTATTGCTTTCAAAGAAGCCTTGGAACCCGAGTTTAAAGTCATGCAACAACAAGTCGTTGATAACTCACGTGCGATGGTTAATGTTTTTCAACAGCGTGGTTACAACATCGTATCGGGCGGTACAGATAATCATCTTTTCCTCGTTGATTTAATTGATAAAAATATCACCGGTAAAGATGCTGATGCTGCTCTTGGTCGCGCTAACATTACTGTCAATAAAAACACCGTACCCAATGAGCCTCGCTCACCTTTCGTAACCAGTGGTTTACGTCTGGGAACACCCGCTGTGACAACTCGCGGATTCAAAGTGCCAGAAGTGGAAAAGGTCGCTGGTTGGATATGTGATGTTTTGGATGATATTGAGAACGAAGCCACTATTGAACGTGTAAAAGCTGAAGTTATTCAACTGACTGAGCAATTTCCCGTCTACCAACAAGGCTAGAACGCAACATGTACTGCCCTTTTTGTCAATACAATGAAACCAAGGTGATCGACTCACGTTTGATCGCCGAAGGTGTTCAGGTTCGACGTCGTCGCGAATGCACGCAATGCGGTGAACGCTTTACTACCTTCGAAACCGCAGAATTAGTCATGCCTAAAATCGTGAAATCTGACGGAAGTCGTCAACCTTACGATGAAGACAAAATGCGCGCAGGCATTTATCGAGCGGTAGAAAAGCGTCCAATTAGTGTCGACGACCTCGAAAAAGCGATTGCCGATATCAAGTCGCGATTGCGAGCGACGGGCGAGCGCGAGGTCTCCTCGCAATGGGTGGGTGAAATGGTAATGGAAGCCTTGCGCACTCTTGATGAGGTGGCTTTTGTTCGTTTTGCTTCGGTATATCGCAAATTCCAGGACGTCGATCAATTTAGCCAAGAAATCATCAAACTTAAAGGCCAGAGAGCTCCTTCTTAATGACCTCCAAACATCATGAACTTTCGAGCGCCTCCGCTTGTTCTGATCAAGATACGCATTTTATGGAGCGCGCTATTGCGCTAGCAAAGCAAGGACTCTACACCACCAACCCCAACCCACGGGTAGGCTGCGTTCTAGTTAAGGATGGACGTATTATTGGAGAGGGCTTTCACCGAGCAGCGGGTGAACCCCATGCTGAAGTGATGGCGTATAAAAATGCTATTGAAGATCCACAAGGCGCCACTGCTTACGTGACTTTAGAACCTTGCGCGCACTTTGGCCGTACACCACCTTGTGTAGATAAAGTTATCTCCATGAAAGCATCACGCGTTGTGATCGCCATGATCGACCCGAATCCACAAGTCGCAGGAAGCAGTGTAAAGAAGTTGCAAGAACATGGTATTGATGTGACTTACGGCGTTTGTGAGTCCGCTGCTCGCGCATTGAACCCAGGGTTTATTCAGCGAATGCAAGATGGAAAGCCTTACATTCGCGCTAAATTAGCCATGAGCTTAGATGGCAAAACAGCCATGAAAAATGGTGAAAGCCAATGGATAACGGATAGCGTCTCACGACATGATGTCCAACATTGGCGTGCGCGCAGCTCTGCCATAATTACTGGGATTAATACACTGTTGGATGATAATGCCCGCTTGAATGTTAGGCTTGATACTGACGTCAAACAACCTACGCGTATCGTATTTGACACTCACGCACGATTACCCAGTTCGCACCCTTTTGTCGACGTTGAATCACCCATCATTTGGGTCACTCACACCAACGTTGACGCTAAACACGCGTTGTTATCCCGAGAACATATTATACATTGGCAATTACCTATTGATGAGCAGGGTATTTCATTGAGAGCGTTTTTGGACAAACTTCAAACAACAGAATGCAATGAGCTCTTGATAGAAGCTGGCGCCACACTGACAGGAAGCTTTATGATGCAAAACTTAGTGGATGAGTTAGTGCTTTATATTGCGCCTAAAATATTGGGTCACGAAGCGCGCAATTTGGTTAACTTACCGGGCCTTGTTCATATTGATGATGCTAAAAAATGGCAGCTCATCGATAACCAAACATTAAATGCCGATGCTCGCTTGATATTTACGAAAAAGAACCAATGATCTTAACTCCAACCTTTTTGCGAGCTTCGTGTCATGTTTACCGGAATTATTGAAAGCCTGGGGCATCTCTCAGCCATTGGGCACAAAGGTGGTGACTGTCAATTACGTATCGATGCCAAGCAGCTTGATATGTCCGATGTTAAACTGGGCGATTCGATTGCTGTCAACGGTGTGTGCTTAACAGTTACATCCTACACAGATACTGGATTTTCTGCTGATGTCTCCAATGAAACCCTGGCATTGAGTACATTAAAAACAGCTGTGGTAGGCCAGCCCGTCAATTTAGAAAAAGCCTTACAACTTTCATCTCGATTAGGCGGACACATGGTGAGTGGCCATGTCGACGGCATTGGTACCGTGCGCAAAATTCAAAGTGATGGCCGCGCTTATCGTATTCAGATTGAAGCGCCAACCGAACTGGTGCGCTATATGCCGAAAAAAGGCTCGATTACAGTTGATGGTACTAGCTTAACCATTAATGATATCCATGAACAATTCTTTGAACTAACTATTGTTCCACATACTTGGCAAGAAACTCTCTTTGTACATTACCGTGAAGGCACGCATGTGAATTTAGAAGTCGATCTTGTTGCTCGTTACCTAGAAAAGTTATTGGGTGACACATCGTCATCCGAACCCAAAAGTAAAATCACATCCCATTTTTTAGCGGATAATGGTTTTTATTAATTAAAAACATTGTGCATCCCCAAACATTCGCAATCGCAGAAAAGCATTTTCATGAATCGTCGAAAAGATGCAGAATACACACCGCAAGGAAATCATTTTATGGCTCTAAATAGCATTCCTGAACTCTTAGAAGATATTACTGCTGGCAAAATGGTCATTCTTATGGACGACGAAGATCGTGAAAATGAAGGTGATCTGATTATGGCTGCAGAAATGGTTACGCCTGAAGCCATCAACTTTATGACCAAATACGCGCGCGGGTTAATTTGCTTACCTTTGACGCGAGAAAAATGCGAGCAATTACAACTGCCTTTGATGGTACAAAACAATGGCGCACAATACTCGACTAATTTCACTGTGTCCATCGAGGCTGCCGAGGGTGTCACTACGGGGATATCCGCCGCCGATCGCGCGGCAACAGTTCTTGCTGCAGTTAAAGATCAAGCAAAACCTAGCGACCTGGTACAACCGGGTCATATATTCCCTTTAATGGCAAAGCCTGGAGGCGTACTTAATCGGGCCGGTCACACAGAAGCAGGTTGTGATTTAGCACGGCTTGCCGGTAAAATGCCTGCCGCTGTTATTGTGGAAATATTAAAAGACGATGGTAGTATGGCACGCCGCCCCGACTTGGAAGCGTTTGCGAAAACCCACGAGTTAAAGATGGGAACCATCGCAGATTTGATTGAATATCGAGCACTAAATGAAACCACTATTCAGCGCTTAAATACTTGTCATTGGCCAACGCCTTACGGTGATTTTAAGTTAGTGAGTTATCAAGATACGATTGATAACGAAGCACATTTTGCATTAATTAAAGGTGAAGTCGATAGTCTAAAACCGACACTAACACGCGTCCATTTGGCCGATCACCTACAAGATATTCTGGCTTGTGATCGCAACCCTAAGCAATGGAGCTTGCATCGTTCGATGCAATACATTAGCGAAAGCGATGAACCTGGTGTGATAGTATTACTCGGCCATAGTGCAACACCAGCCGACTTACTGAGTCGTGTTTCTGATTTTGCTAAGATGGACCAAGGTCAGGAATTTCCCAAATCCGACGAATCTGGCAGCCTGCGCACTATTGGCATTGGCTCGCAGATCCTGGCTGATTTGGGGGTGCGTAAGCTACGCTTACTCAGTCCACCAAAGCGCTATCACGCTCTTTCGGGCTTTAAACTCGAAATCGTGGAATACATTGAATAAAGCCAAACCCCTATTTCTGCACATAGCCGGTGCTTGCTTGAACAGAATGCCATACAGAAAGCACCCAAGGCTTACAACACTCAAATAAGTCATTGAAACAAGGTAGAAACTCATGCAAATCAAAACGGTAGAAGGCGATTTTTCCTATCAAAATCAAAAAATTGCTATTGTTGTCGCTCGATTTAATCATTTTATTGTCGATAGGCTGACTGAAGGCGCGATAGACACACTCAAGCGTCACGGCGTATCTGAAGACAATATCACGATTTATAAAGCGCCAGGTGCTTTTGAGCTACCATTAGTCACTCAAAAGATTTTGGACTCGCGTTCTATTGAAACTGACGGCATCATAGCGCTGGGGGCTGTGATTCGCGGTGGAACTCCTCACTTTGATTTTGTGGCTACAGAGTGTACGAAAGGATTAGCTCACGTCTCTTTGGCCAGCGCTAAACCGATTGCTTTTGGTGTGCTAACGACAGATACCATAGAGCAAGCTATTGAGCGAGCAGGTACCAAAGCCGGTAATAAAGGCCAAGAAGCCGCTATGAGTTTACTCGAAACTTTAAGTTTATTTGAGCAAATCTAAACGAAGCGATGGCATGGTGCGAGATAGATACTCGCATTCGCCTCAACTTCGTTTTTGCTCAAGCCATGTTATTTATAGGTAGTATTAATGTCCCCATCTAAACGGCGTAAAGCCAGAAAATGCGTTGTTCAAGCGCTTTACCAATGGCAACTCTCAGGTAATGCCATCACAGACGTACAAACTCAATTCATCGAAGATAATAACCTCAACAAGGTGGATATTGATTACTTTAACGAACTTCTTTCTGGCGTTGCACACAATAAATCTACTATCGATGAGCAGTTGACCGGAGTGATTGATCGCGATATCACCGAAATGGATCCTGTTGAGCTCAATGTGCTGCGCATGGCTGTTTATGAATTACAATTTCGTGTCGATGTACCCTATAAAGTTGTGATCAACGAAGCGCTTGAGCAAAATAAGGTTTTTGGTTCCGAGGAAGGCCACAAATTTGTTAATGGTGTACTCGACAAGCTGGCCTGTACATTACGCCAACACGAAAAAAAGTCACACTAATGCCACTCTCAGAACAAGAACTGATACAAACATTTTTTGCTAAGCCCCCGAAGCGCAAAGATGTGGTGCTAGGCGTGGGGGATGATTGCGCTGTGCTCTCTCCACCTGAGAATCTCGATCTTGCCGTTACGACAGATACCTTGGTAGAAGGTGTACATTTTTTACCGGATACCCCACCACAAGATATTGGTTATAAAGCGGTTGCTGTCAATTTAAGTGACTTAGCCGCCATGGGGGCGCAACCCTCTTGGTTGTCTTTATCACTGGCTATGCCGATTAGTGATGCTCCTTGGTTAAAGTCTTTGTGTCGTGGTATTAATGATTGTACACAACATTTTGATGCTGAAATTATTGGCGGGGATACCGTTCACAGCCAAACGCTGACGTTGACCATCACAGCTCAAGGTTTTATTCCTAAAACACAGGCTATTACACGCACCGGTGCTAATATCGGTGATCTGATTTATGTGACTGGCACTTTAGGTGATGCCGGTGCTGGACTGTTGCTTGCTCAGGGTAAATTGGCAACCAACAATCCTCAGCATTATGATTTTTTAGTTGAACGTCTACATCGCCCTACACCTCGTATCGCTGCAGGCATGGCATTGCGGCCTTACGCAACGTCCATGTGTGACATCAGTGATGGCTTACTTATTGATTTAAAAAGGTTATTAACAGGGAGTGATGTCGGGGCCATTGTCAATGTGGAGCAAGTCCCTTTATCCATTGCTTTAAAATCTGTTTTTGACAGCGATTTGATGCAACACGAAGTCGCTATGACAGGGGGAGATGATTACGAGTTATGCTTTACCGTGCCAGAAGACAAGCAACAACCTGTTGAGGCTGCGCTAGAAAGTGTAGGCTGTTCAGTCACCTGCATAGGCCGTATTGTGAATAAGCCACACTGCAAGCTCTTAAGAAATAATGAACTATGGACACCTCGAACGCTAGGTTATGATCATTTTGCGGAGCCTTCATGAGTTCAAGCCCGAGCTTTTCTTGGATTTGCCAAAACCCTACCTATTTTTTGGCTTTTGGCTTTGGCAGTGGATTATCCCCCAAAGCACCCGGCACTTGGGGTTCTCTAGCGGCACTGCCTTTGTGTTATTTGATGATGCAGATGCCTTGGTACCTGCATTTGTTAATGACTATTATTTTCTTTTTAGCAGGCGTTTATATTTGCGGTAAAACAGCAACCGATCTCAAGGTACATGACCATCCAGGTATTGTATGGGACGAGTTTGTCGGAATGATGCTTGCGTGCTTGTTTCTTCAAGACAATTTTCAGACACTCTTGTTAGTATTTGTTTTATTCCGCTTTTTTGACATCTTTAAACCTTGGCCCATTCAACATTTTGATAAAAATATACACGGAGGACTCGGAATAATGTTGGATGATTTATTAGCTGGCATGTATGCTTGGTTAACGATTTATGGTTTGGTGACTTTAGGATGGATTTCAGCTTTCGCTCCTCATTAGCCTTTTTCATGATAATCAACGCTATTTGGCAAACAGCTACTGTCAAAGCGTCTTCTTTTGAGCAAGTTCGTGTTGTTGCTCTCTTCAAAAATAAAGTCGTTATCGTGGTCGATGGAAAAAACCGTCGTACTTTAAACGTTCAGCAAGTCAGTCCAGAGGGCATTCGCCTTATCAAAGCCAGCAGTGATCATGCGATTTTGGAATACGGAGGGCGTGAGCACTTACACAGGACATCAATGGGCACAACAACGGGCGTTTTTCAAAAAGCAGCAAAAAAACAAGCCAATATACCACGCGGAATTGATGGTATGTACAAAACCATAGGTTCAATCAACCGACAACCCGTTCCCTTTCTCGTGGATACAGGGGCTTCTATTGTCGCTTTTTCAAGTGTGTTGGCTGACGCACTCAATATCGAATATCAATCGGGCGTACAACGCCAAGTACAAACGGCTTCCGGTTTAGCCAAAGCCTATTACATCACCTTGCAAGAAGTCACTGTAGGTGACATTACTATGAACAATGTTGAAGCAGCAGTGATACCTACAGCTCCTGGACAATCTTCGGATACAGCCTTACTGGGTATGTCCTTCCTTTCCCGAGTCAACTTACAAGATAACGGTATGATGATGGTGTTGGAGAAAAAGTTTTAATCATTACGCAATACACTATGGTTATCTCAATCAAAAAAACCGATTCAATTTTACAATCTTGTAACTAGATGATGAAAAATCATAAAACCTTCAGATAATCTAAATATTATAGCTTGGAATTTTTTCCTAAACTGGCTAGACTCCCACTCTATAAATATTACTAATTGATGTAGTACGCTTTAAAATGTGTGGGATGTTTTATGCAAGGAAGTCTTATAAAAACAAAATACTCTGTATGGCTATTGGGCTCTTTCCTGACCTTATTCGGTGGATTTCTTAGAGTAGATGTACTAGTAAATACACAAGTTATTAAACCTGTGCGCGCCGATGCTGTTGATTATTTTTGGTATGCGTATAATATCAATCAGCACGGTATTTATTCAAAAAGTCCGGAAGATCTCAAAACGCCGGATAATATCCGTCCTCCTGCGATGCCTTTTGTTGCTTCGTTTTTCCTGAATACAAATCCACTCAAGTATAGCGAAGCTTTAACCGCCGATCATGCAGAACAAATGATAAAACCATTTCTGTTCATGCAAATGCTTATTAGCGTTTTATTGATTCCCATTTTATTTTTTGCATTAAAAAAAATAGCTAATATCAGTATCGCCTTTTTAGCTACTTTTTTACATGTAATCAGCCCTCACTTAATCAACGCAAATATTTATTTTTTAACTGAGTCTTTAAATGCTAGTATTTTTGTTGTACTCATTTGTTGCATCATTTTTTCTTTAAAACAAAAAACTTATAGCGCCTTTTTTGGGATAGGTTTAACTCTAGCGGCAGCATCTCTGTTAAAAGCCTCAGCTATGTTAGTTTTCGTTCCTTTATCCTGTGCTTATATATATTCCAGTTCAAAACAAACTCGAAAAAAGATGTTTAAACTTTTATTAGCCACATACAGCATTTTTGCTGTTTTGTACGGCGCATGGCTTTTCAGAAATGCCACCATAGTTGGTGATACCGTTAGCAAAACCTTATCAACAAATTTTTTACATCATGGGATTTATCCCAATATGAAATACCAAGAGGAAGAAGTTTCTTACGGATTTCCTTATCGATTCGACCCAAGGGCGAATGAAATTAATGAATCTAAAAGTACAGTGCTACAAGAAATAAAACGTCGATTTTCTGAAGAGCCAGCAAAACATATTGAATGGTATCTTTTGGGTAAACCTTTATTGTTTTGGTCGTGGGAAATTATTGCAGGGATGGGAGATAGCTTTATTTATCCTGTGAAAAACAGTCCATATTTTGATCAAGAAATTCTAAAGCTGACACACTTTCTTGCTTATTATTCCCATAATATTTGTTTGTTTTTGGCTTTGCTAGCAGTAATAACCTGCTTATTTAAACCTTGTAATTACCTATTGAATAAAGAGCTCTCGCAATTGCAAATCTTATTAGCAGCAATCGTTGCTTATTACACACTCATTCATATGGTTGGGGCACCTTTTCCTCGTTACAGCATCCCTTTACGGCCTCTAATTTATACGCTAGGGGCTATACAATGCTTCAACATTTTTCTGAATATTAAAACATTAGCCGCTAAACTGCGAGGGGAAAATTTTGCAAAATAGACCTAAAAAAATAGCTGTTTTACTTCCTTGTTACAATGAAGCCGGTGCAATAGAGCATGTTGTTAGCAGTTTCAAAAAGTATTTACCCGAAGCAACAATTTATGTTTACGATAACAACTCCACAGATAATACTGCTCAATTAGCTGAAAAAGCAGGGGCTAAAGTTGATTACGAGTTTCGTCAAGGAAAAGGGTATGTTGTAGCTAGCATGTTTAAGGAAATTGAAGCAGACATTTATGTGTTAGCTGATGGTGATGGCACTTATGACGCTTGCTACGCTAGGGATATGATAAATCATCTTTTGGATAAAAAACTTGATATGATTGTTGGAAACCGTATGTCTTCATACAGTGAAACACTGACTAGAAAAGGCCATAGTGTTGGAAATAGATTCATATCTCAATCTTTAAAAATACTTTTTGGTAGTCACTTGAATGACGTACTCTCGGGATATCGTGTAATGACAAGGAAATTTGTAAAAAACTGTCCTTTAATTACCACAGGTTTTGAGATAGAAGTCTTTATGACAATACATGCTTTAGAAATTAAAGCCAAAGTTCAAGAAATAGAAATTGATTACAAAGACAGGCACGAAGGAACTGAAAGTAAACTCAACACCTATAAAGATGGATTAAAAATTGTACTGACAATTTTTAGGTTATTCAAAGATATGAAACCTATAATATTTTTTTCTTTGTTCGCAATAGCATTTTTCTTGTTGGGTTTGTTTGTGGGGATTCCTGTGATTGCCGAGTTTATTGCAACCTCGCAAGTCAATAAATTCCCTTCGGCTATTTTAGCAGCAGGACTAATGGTATTGTCTGCAATCAGTTTAACCGCGGGTGTCATTCTAGATTCTATTGCCCGCGGAAAGACTGAAATTAAAAGAATGTTATTTCAAACTGTATTGTGATTGCTAATATTTTTTCTACTTGACTTGAGTCAATTAACAATATTAGTAACGATTCAGGCTCTTTAAAAACTCGAGTTTGGACCACGTAAAAATTCCAACTCCTCTGCCGTTGATTTTCTGCCTAAAACCTGGTTTCTATGAGGATATCGTCCAAATTGCTCGATAATTTTTTTGTGTTTAAGCTCAAAACCCAAAAGATTTTCATTACCTAAAGCAGTAAATAACTCAATTGCGATATTATGGATCTTTATGGATTCACTATGCATAAAAGGCAAATATAAAAAGTGTTTTTCTGTATTTGACAATGATTGCTCAAGACCCTTTTCAATCGCAAATTGTGCAAGAGATAATGCCAAACTATCATTAACAAATGCTAAAGCTTGATCACGATAAATATTTCGTGAAAACTGATCCAGAATAATGATTTCTGCTAGTGCACCTTTTGCTTCTTTTCTCCATTCAAATAGTTCACCACAGCAGGCTTGCTCATGTAAATCACCAAAACGTTTTTTAATAAGTGCATCAAATGCTTCATCTTTTTTCCACCACTTTTCTGATGGCGTTTCTTCAAACCAAAAGGTTAAAATAGTGTTATGCATATGTTTATCCTCTATCTTTTTAATCAATTAGACTTTTTATTCTTCATTTTTTGAAATTTTGAGAAAGTCTCACGCTTTGTATCAAAGCATTCAACATTTTCTGTCTTTGATAATGTAAAATTATCTGGCGTTTGCTTTGAGTACTTAATCGCTTAATGGCCGATTCGCGCTTCGATGCTAACGAACGACTCTCAAAATTTTGCGCATAAACAACACGCAAAGGCTTACGACCGCGAAAATACTTCGCACCTTTTTTCGATGTTAAGTGCTCTTGGAAGCGTCGTTCAATATTTGTGGTTATACCCGTATACAAAGAGTTATCACTACAAAAAATCACATAGACCGACCATAGACTAGGAGTAGTTATCTTGGACACTTTAATCATACTTTCTTGCCATATTTAACCCAAAAACTGTATTTTTTCTGATAGCTTGTAGGGCTTCTACAGATTTTCATTTTTTATTCATTGAAACTTAACAGTTTTTACTATCAGAAACCCTTAGGGTATGCCTGGGCGAGAAGTCTGTCACGCCTCAAAAGCGATTCGCATAAGTCTAGTGAAATCTCTTTTTTAGTGTGTAAATTTCAAGCATATTAATGAAAACAAATAATGACTCAAGAGGGTAAATCAATGCCACTATCTGAATCACGCCGTAACTTTTTGCTAAATTCGTTAAAAATTTCTGGTTATGTTGCACTAGGTCCAAGCATGATGCAAATGAGTGCTCTAGCCAATGGCAGTCTTGCTTCAATATTGCAATCTTATGGCCCTTTACAAGGACCAGATATTAATGGTGTTCGCTTACCTGTTGGCTTTACTTCAAGAATTGTTGCTGTTACCGGTGAGCGAGTAACAAACAGTGATTACGAATGGCATCGTAGCCCAGATGGTGGTGCCTGCTTCCCAACCAGCAGTGGAGGATGGATATATACGTCGAACTGCGAAGAAGCTTTTTGGGGTGGTGGTGTTGGCGCTATCGAATTTAATGCCAATGGTGATATCATTAATGCACGTCAAATTCTTCGTGGTACTAATGTCAATTGTGCGGGTGGCGCAACACCTTGGAATACGTGGCTATCTTGCGAGGAAATTGATCGCGGTATTGTTTGGGAAACGGATCCTTATGGACAACAAGATCCACGCAGTCGCCGTGCACTGGGTGCATTTAAACATGAAGCTGCAGCTGTTGATCCAGCCAACGAACATATTTATTTAACAGAAGATGAAAGCGATGGCTGCCTTTATCGCTTTACTCCACGTAATGGCTTCCCCGATATTTCTGAAGGAGATCTTGAAGTCGCCGTTGTCAATGATTTAGGACAAGTCGATTGGGTTTTGCTTGATGATCCAACACCCGGCTTTTTCTCAAGACGAACGCGCCACCAAATTTCTGATGCCAAGCACTTTGATGGCGGAGAGGGAATTTGGTATCACGAAGGTTTCGTTTATTTCACAACAAAGGGAGATAACCGAGTTTGGGTTTTGGATACCATGACACAAACGTTGGATATTTTATACGACAAGGATACCAGCTCCAACCCGATTCTTTCTGGTGTTGACAATGTAACCGTATCGGCTTTAGGTGACGTATTGGTGGCCGAAGACGGCGGTGATATGCAAATCGTGGTTTTAGATTCTGCTGGCAACCCAACACCTTTATTACAAATCGAAAATCAAGATGAGTCAGAAATTACCGGTCCTGCCTTTAACCCTCAAGGTAATCGATTATACTTCAGTTCGCAAAGAGGCAAGAGTAGATTTTTCCGTCAAGGAATCACCTATGAGGTAACGGGACCTTTCCAGGGTTAGTCATTAATCAAAACAAAGCCGACTTATTAAATTAGAGACATTAGCCTCGTAATTGTCATACCCTTACCCTTAAGTCTTCATGCAATTTGAAGATTTAAGGGAATATCCAATATCTTATCAAAGATTTCACGCTCATCTACCTTAAAAGCTTTTATAAACACTTTAAAGTTTTGTATGATGATTTTTTATTTTTTCAAGGTATTTTATTTGACGATCTGCGAAGGAAGTTAAGAATAATTGTAGCTATCATGATGACATCAATATTCTTCCTTGCCCAGATGTCAATAATTATCAGGAAAACTGACTTGTCGAGTCGCTATTAATTATAGTACCAGCTTCTTTCATAGAAGCTGATTTTGATTTAACAAAGGCTAAACCAGATGTATCTTAAAACTTTTTTTTTCAGTTTTTGTCTCTCGCTTACCGCTTGCCAACTTACTCCCGCCAAAGACCAACAAGTTGTTAAATTAGTGTTGGATATCGAATATTTAAATTTTATGGACCAACAAGCACAACTTTCACAACCTTTGCAAACGCGTCATTCAGCCCAACAACATATGATAAAAGCCATTACCGCCTATATGACTAACCAACCCGAAGCCAGTACTCTATGGCATAACTTTTGGCAAGTATGTGATTTAAACGGCATAGATGTTTATGAACCTTACTTATTTAGTATTTGGTTACGCAGACAAACTAAAGACATCCATCCCATTCTTCCTGCAGAAGCTTGCTTACGCTCTCAGGGTCATGATGATCTCGCCGATGAACTTAAAGAATTTGAAGCACGTAATCAAGCTCTTTTTTCCAAGGCAAAATTCCGTGGACTGCAAAAGTCACTTAGTAAAGCACTTTTGTGGGATGGATTAAAAGTTTTGGACATGGGTATAACATTTTTTCGACCTTTGTTTAATATAGAAATCGCTGGACAAACCGTGGTCGCAACCTTTGATACCGGGAGCGAAATGACTTTATTCGGTAATCAGCTTATTGAAAAATGGAAATTAAAAAAAAATGGGGAACATAATTCTGTCAGTAGTCATATAGGTAATAGAATATCCAACTCTTATCGTGCACCGACTATCCACATTGGTGATATTACCATCGATAACCTCACGGTTGGCACCACAATTACTCCTTACAACAATATTGTGGTTTTAGGGATGGATGTGCTACGCCAATTTGATAATTTGCTAGTCACTCAACAGGATATCACGTTTAATAGCCGACAATCGATTGCCAGTGATAAACTACAACCCATGTACTTGCAACAAAACACTCTTTTTACTCAAATGACGATCAACAATCATCTCATATGGCTACATATTGATACCGGCAGCGATGCACCACTAACGACCTTCATTGAGAGCACACCCTTTTTACGCACAGGTGATGAAACGTTTACAAAAATACCCGTTGCACAATCACAAGGTAAAACACAAATATCACAGGTTGTAAAACCTATTACACTCGGTTTTTTAAATGACCAATCTTTGGATGCACTGAACACCATTGTCATACAAGGCTCGTATCCACATGCGATTAAAGGTGTTGTCGGAACACTGGGAGCACCGATTATTCATACTATAGGTGGCGCCTATTTCGATTTCAAAAACATGCAAATTGGATTTTTTAACATAGAAGATAAACAAACCCATGAGTAAAAAGAGACTGAAACGATAAAACGCAAAAACTCATCACCACAAAAAACATAACCGATTTATTTCTTTGGTATGTTGTTTGTATCCGTAGCTTACAAGTTTCGTTTATTTTCTGAACGCCAGACTTTCAAACGCCTTGAATTTTAGCCATTATGTTATCAACATCATTTTAAAAAACCATGCTTTAACCAATAAGTATTAATATCATTGACACAATAATTTTCTTACGTATACTCCGCTAACGAACACTTAATGGAATCTAAGATGACTTTATTTAGGCAGGAAGCTATTCGGTTTCAACGTCAAGGTTTAACCGGTCAAATCAATTTGGCACAGCCGCTTTCTATCACATTCACGCTAGTCGTTTTAACCACTATTGCTAGTGCAATCATCATTTTTTTATGTCAAGCAAAATACACACGCGTTGATGAGCTTGATGGTTCTTGAGCAGATTGGACATATAACTTATGACATGAGTCGGAGTGTTGTGCTCTGACTCTAATAAGAGCATGATGAGAACCCTTACTTTTCTTTCAATAACGTTAATAGCAATATTTACGATTATTTCTTTTGTAGAATATTCACCACACCAACAACATAAAGTGCTTATTGCTGTACTGGCAAGTTTGATAGGCGCTTTAAGCCTTCTATTGTTTAAAGAGCCCATTATACAAAATAAAAGAATTGCAAATGAATTTTTTATTTACGCTTTTATTGCTGGATTAGTTTATGCAATTTTTAAATTTATATCTCATGTTTACGTTCTTGATAAACCATTAGAATCTAACAGAGTATTAAGCATCGAGTTGTTTGTCATTGAAATGCTATTATTTTGTTTATTTTTACCATTCTTAGAAGAGTTTATTTTTCGAGGCATTTTATTTGATGACCTGCGGAAAAAATTTGGTGCTCTAGTCGCAATTATCATTACATCCACTCTATTTCTTTATCTACACATAAAAGGGTTTAATGAAAACTATGTAAAAGAATCACTAATTATTATGACACCTGGCGTAGCACTATACGTTTATTTCAAACTCAAAACTGATAATTTTTTAGTTAGTACAATAGTCCATACCACTCACAATAGCTTTGTTTTGCTGATGTACTATACCCTTAGATGAACGTTGATTATATAGACTTTTATGAAAAGTCTCGTTTTTGTTTTAACCACTATTGCATGTTTTTCCATCACTTTTCTTATACCATCTCTTGAAGGCTACGAAAAATTTCTATTTATCTTTGCTTGCAGCTGTGGTGCCTTGAGCCTGTTAGTATTTAAAGAGCCTATTATACAGTTCAAAACAATTCATGCTCGATGGGTAGTCTATGCTGTAATAGCAGGTGTAGTTTATGCTTGTATCAAACTATTGCTTAAAGTCTTCTTGCTTAAACACCCCATAGAACCAGACCCCATCAGTCTGATAATGCTATTGGATATTCTCTTAATAACCTGTCTGCTGAGCCCTTTTTTAGAAGAACTATTTTTTCGAGGAGTTTTATTTGACGACTTACGAAAAAAATGGGGAGTGATTGCCGCTATAACCGTTACATCTATACTCTTTCTTGCCATACACATCAATAACTACCATGAAAGCCGGCTTGTCGAGTCACTATTGCTTATGCTACCTGGCATTATGCTTTATGTTTACTTCAAATTGAAAACTAATAATTTTTTAGTCAGCACGGCAACACATATTGCGCACAATACTACGTTGTTTATATTTTTTACGATTTTTTGGTAAATGAATTTATCAATGTTGAATAATTTGAAGTTCATAAATAGATAATGACACTTGCTATGGTATGAAAAATTTTTGCTGTTTCAAGCCCAGGTTCGGATTCCTCAATCTGGACTTGAAACAGAGACAGTATTATTTAAGTTCAATAAAAGGTTCTAGCATTTTTCTAATGGCTACCCTACCCTCTTTTGAGCTGTAATCTCCTCCATCTACAACTTTTTGTGCCTCTGTAAAAAAAGGCATAAACATAAATTGACTATCAACCTTTTTACTGATTTTTATACGCTTATTGTTGTCAATAAGCTCTTGCCAAACATAACGCACGTCAGCCCAAAAAGGCGATGACTTTTTCCAATATTCATCGCCAGGACTGAAATCAAAGTTAATAATTTTTTCGTAACGCGCGACACCGAGTTCCTTGGATAAGTAAGGCGTTTGAGGATCAATTTTCCCTGCTTCTGTTAGTACTAATTTCAAGTTTTCTTCTTCCTGAACCCAACCACTGGGTAATATCGTGTGGCGATTTGTACCCTCCAAAACCTGATAATCACTGCGCACCGAGCCTTCTCGTCTCGGCAATGGCCGCCATGTTTTACCACTTTTCCAGGTTGAAAAATTCGCTTGATGTTGCCATTTTCCTTGCGATTCGTAGCGAGGTGAATCATCTACTTGGAATACAGATTGTGACCATGTTCCTTTCGCTTCTTTACGACTCAGGCGGTTTTTATTCCAGTAATTATTTCCTGCATAAACAAATTGATTACGCTTTTCATAGTGCCAGTCTTGACGCCAATGTTTCATCACCATAGGCGGTGATTCACTACCATCGTCTTGTTTGAAATACATGACCATCACATGTTGTAAACTGATAAATTTTTTCTTATCTTCTACCACATACACATATTCCGTTCCCCAAGATTGGTAGGGCCTCGTCGGTTTAAAGTTTGGTGTATATCCAACCGTTTCCAAAAAATCAAAACTTACCCGATACGCCCCTGCCATCGCTAAAATGGCCCGACGATCCTTTTCAAAAGTACTCAGTCCTTCTTCCTGCAGTGATAGCCATCCTGGATGAGGTTTTGGATCAAGCGTGGTTTTTACACCTTTCGTTGTACCGCCCCTAGGTTTCATATCACATTGATCAAGCATGGACCAGCTAAAGGTAAATTGGCGAGTGTTCTCACAATCACTTATTGGCTGCTTGCCATAATCCTCACCAAAGCTGCTAGTGTGGAACAGCAAAAGCATGAGCAAGATAATCGTTGAAGGAAAAGAGCGATTTTTACGAGAAACAAACATAAACAACCCCAGTCTGCGTAAAGATGTTAAGTGAATGGTGAGCACATACGGATCAATAATTGCAGGAAAGCAACAAGATTATTGAAACATTTATCATGGAATAATACTGAGATAAGCTTAGTAGTCCTTTAAAAAAAGTTAAGGACTACGAGAACAAATTTTTGGATAGGAAAGTTATCAAAAAGAACAATCTCTAACTGGCGATTTTTTCTTCTTTAGGAGGAAATTTGGGATCGTGTAAGCCTAATTTCTTGGCTTCTTCCACCAACGCCATTAAGTCTAATTGAGAGATTTCGCTCAACTGTTTTAACCCATTAATAATGAAGTAAATAGGTTGCATAATATCAATACGGTATGGAGTCCGTAAGCAATCAACAGGGTCTAACATTTTTCTTTCGGGCAGTTCACTTTCTAAAGCGTGAATGGTTTCTCCTGGCGAAGATAAAATACCTCCACCATAAATACGTAAACCTTGTTCCGTTTTTAACAATCCAAATTCCACGGTAAACCAATAAAGCCTCGCCAAGAAAACACGATCTTGTTTGGAAGCAGCTAAGCCTAGCTTGCCGTAAGTGTGCGTAAATTCAGCAAAGTCAGGATTGGTGAGCATGGGGCAATGGCCAAATATTTCGTGAAAAATATCGGGCTCTTGTAGATAATCAAATTCATCACGACGGCGAATAAAGGTAGCGACAGGAAATTTTTTATCGGCTAATAGAGCAAAAAACTTGTCAAAAGATATCAAAGCAGGAACTCGCGCTGTTTCCCAGCCTGTGGTTCGACGTAATACTTTGTTGATTTCTTCCAGTTGAGGTACACGATCCTTAGGAAGGTTTAATGCTTCGATGCCTTTCATATATTCATCACAAGCTCGATTCGGTAAATTCTTCATTTGCCGTTCTAACAGGTCATGCCAGACTTGATTTTCTTCTTCAGTCCAATCAATGTTGCCCTGTTCATTCGGTTTTTTTGATACGTAGTTAGTGGCTTTACCCATGATATAACCTTTTGCTGCGTGAAGTTTTCGAATCAATTTAAGTTTAGCTTTTGGTGGTAAACCTGTACAGTTACAGAGACCTTAAGATTGAACCAGTACAGTTAATCAATTTGCTAAACTGTACTGTATTTAATAAACAAAACTGTCATGGTAAATCCATTAATGAATCACCGAGAAACCAAGCTTTACCAACAAGTCGCACAGAGTATCGCCGAGCAAATTCATCAGCATATCTTTGAATTTGGTGATAAATTACCCTCACTTCGTCAACAAAGTCGCAAAATGCAGGTTAGCATTGCTACAGTACAACAAGCTTACAACTTGTTGGAAGATTGGGGGCTTATCGAGGTCAAACCTCAGAGCGGATTTTTTGTGAAGTTAGCCAACTCTGCGCCTGTTGAGCTTGCTGAGGAATGGGCCGAAGAATTGACGGCACCAACGGATATTTCAGTCAGTGAGTTAGCAACAAGCCTTTTCAAACAAAGCTCTCGAACGGACTGCATCAATTTAGCCACAGCCTACCCTCATGAGTCTTTTCTACCCATTGCCAAAATACGCAAAATCATTAACCAATTGAATCGAGAACAATTAGGTCTGATGATGCGTGCAGAATTCGCGCCTGGTTTACTGGCACTGCGCAAGCAAATTGCCAGACGTATGAATGATCAAGGCTGTCAATCCTCACCCGAAACCCTGGTGATTACTAACGGATGCCAAGAGGCTATTTCATTAAGTTTGAGAGCCGTTGCCAAACCGGGCGATACTATTGCTATAGAGAGCCCAACCTTTGTTGGAATTTTGCAAGTTATTGAAGCTCTGGGCATGAAGGCTCTGGAAATTCCAACACACCATCGAGAAGGCATTAGTTTAACAGCGCTTGAAATGGCGCTTGACCAATGGCCTGTTAAAGCATTGGTTATTGTGCCTTCCTTCAATAATCCATTGGGTAGCTGTTTGCCTCTAGAAAAACGCAAAGCCTTAATGTCGATTTTACAAGCGCGTGATTTACCCGTTATTGAAGACGGTTTGTATGACGATTTAGCGCATAATGGTGAATCAGTGGTACCTTTAAAAAGCTTTGATAGCAAAGGACAAGTACTTTATTGTTCATCGATTTCGAAATCGATCTCGCCCGGTTTGCGAATTGGATGGGTATGTACAGGCCGCTATCAAAAATCTGTGGCATTTTTGAAGTCGTTTACGAGCGTGGGTGAATCTACCATGGATAGTCAGATTGTCGCAGAATTTTTGGCGGGCGGACAGTACACGCGACATATCAAAACGATTCAACAAGCGTTTGCCAATCAAGTACAACTCTTTAGAGGCGCGATTCGGCATTATTTCCCACCCCAAACTCGAATCTCTGAACCTGCAGGAGGTTATATTTTGTGGATTGGTTTACCTGAGCCTGTTGATGCTGAAATACTATATCGAAATGCTTTAGATGAAGGCATTTTTATTGTACCTGGTCGGTTATTTTCCGCGCACAGCAAGCATCATAACTTCATCCGTATTAATTGCGCAGTTCCTTGGAATGATACAACCCGTAATGCCATTCGAAGGCTAGGAGAAATGAGTTATACACGAGTAAAATAGAGACTTACTAAAGAAATTGCTTTACCAACCAATAAGAGACACAACACATGACCCAACAACTGACAACAAAGGCAATCACATAGATCATTTTTTCTGGATTTTTCATACATTCTCTTTTTAAGATTTCATGCTCTGTTCGGTGGTGTTTACCATTGGTGTTTTTTGATGATTCAATTGGCTTTGTTCTTGAATCAGTTTTTTAATTTCATTGGTTAAATCGTCATCAGAAAAATTTTCGACTCCCAAAGACGCTAAAAGCTGATTGAGTTGTTGCTGATAAGAATCCATTTGTTTTTTTATTTTTAACAATTTTACATTAATGATAAAAAAATTAAGTATCATAATACCAAAGAAAATATAAAACGTATCACTCATGATTATTCGCCTGACCTCTCATAACTAGTTAAGATTATCTCTTTAAATCTCGAAAATAACCTATTTTCATCAAAATGTTGAGAATAAATCTCTCTCGAAACTAACATATTACCTACGAGCTCTATCTCATTCAGGTAAAATTTCACAAAATTCCACCAAGCGTGTAAACTTCACACAATTCTTAGTTTTTGAAGCAATACTCTCCTTATTTTATACAAAGAGCACATCCAATGCGTCAAAATTTAGTTTTACGTTTTTTAATATTTGTGATTTTTTCATGGATTTTAACCGCTTGTGAATCCAATTCCGTCAAGCCTGCCGCAACCACTATCAAGATTTCTTTTTCAGAACCTAACCGTATTCGTTTTCAGGGTAAAGGCGCGGGAGCCGGTGCTATGTTGTCTTCAAGCATGGGGCCCATGGGCATTGCTATAGGCGTAGCCATTGATGAAGGCATAGCTAAAGATATTCAAAGCACGGCTGATCAAGCTAATATTCAGATTGAGGAATTAGCTCGCAAGCTAGCGGCTAAACATCTATCATCTTTAAATATGGCTTCTTTGGCGTTACATGTTGAGCGCTATGGTTTTATTACTCAACCTGGTGCTGGAGATCCTATTGCAGCAGAAATTATTGCTTCGCTGAAAACAACCAGTGGATCGACAATTCGCGTTCATTACCCAAAAGATTTCTCGCAAGATTCGATAAAAAAAGCTCAACTTGAAGAAGTCAAAGCCACACCTGAAGTTATTCAGGAATTATTCGTAGAAGCCTTTGATAAAACCTTGATGACACTAAGAACTCAAAAAGATACCAACGGCTCACAATAAAAAGAGCAATCAATTTATTATTAAGCATTGTGAAGGAAACCTTTACTCTATCACGTTAAGAGGCGAATATGGATTGGTTTAAACCAATTGATGGCTATTGTGAAAGAATCGATCCTAGCTTTTGGGCAGAACCTGTCAACGCTATCACCAATCTTGCCTTCATCATAGCTGGCTGGTTCGCTTGCAAACAAGTTAAAAAAACATCCTCTGAAACTCGATATTTGTGGCTACTGCCAATACTTATGATGGCTATCGGCATTGGTAGTTTCTTATTTCACACCTTTGCCAATCTCTGGTCTTTATTAGCAGACGTTATTCCTATCTATATTTTTCAACTCGTATTTCTCTATCAATATTCACGCAAAGTTTTACTTTGGTCCATGCTATCCACTCTTGGACTCTTCGTTATCTATTTTGCTCTCACATTTTTAATTCCTAAGCTGGACATTCCATTACATGGTGGGCAAATGTATTTATCAACACTGTTATTGCTCATGGTCTTGCCTTTTCTTAAAAGGCCTATGGTTAAATACTTACTCATTGCCAGTGTTGTTTTTGCACTATCTTTAACATTTCGAACGATTGATCAATGGTCTTGTCATTATTGGAGCTGGGGCACTCATGGTTTCTGGCATTGTTTAAATGCGGTTGTTTTGTGGATATGTTGGTATGTAATTTATTTAAACACACGCCATAAAATCTAAGCACCTTTATGTTTAATCCATCCGTTCATCAATGATTCATTTTTATTTTTTTATGATGCACTAGCTTTTTAATTTGGCGAAACCGTTAATTAAAAAATCAAACACTCAGTTAATTTAATAGCATAATAATTTAATGGGAATCTTATTATGAAACTTTCAAATAAACTCTTTTCAGCTTTATTTATCAGTTTATCGCTCAGTATGTCACCTGTGTTACAGGCTGAGTCAACAACCGAAATCCGTCAAATTCAAAAATTTGATGTGAATCAAACTTTTGAAAGTGGCCATCTTGGCGCAACTTATATTGACGCATTGGCCGATTCTGTATTGATCAAAACCACGATCGAAAGTATAACCACTTCATTTAATACATTAGAAGAACAATGCTTGCTAAGAGGAATGGAATGTATAGACGATGAACTCCGTCAGCTCAATGCATCGATTCTTGAACTTCGTGACAACATCATTGCAGGTGAGATTCCCGTTGTACAAACTAGCGGCTTTTTAACACCCTATTCAGAGTGTACGTTAGAGTCTGCCACTAGCGGAAATTTCTTCGGTTTTCGATGCGCTCAGTATGCTGCAACATTTAATGCTATCGCTGACAGTATCAATCAATATTATCTTGATGAAAATTTAATAAAATCAATGCTGCCTTTAGCACTAGAGCAAGCTAATGAAAGCCGCAGCGATCTGATTGATGGACTGTCTTATCTTTCATCCATTGCAACACTGGATAACAACTTTAATAAAATGCTTGGAGATTCCCAGTTTGCCAATACTTCTTTGCGAAATGCACTGCTCAACCAACGGAGTTTATTGGATATAAGTGATAATCTGTGCCAAGCAAGCGAAGATTTTTGCATCGATGAAGAAAACTTAGCGGCTATCAAGAGTATCGATAGTGAATTAACAAACTTAGATCGAGAAGCGGGAGTTAGCTGGTTATACAGTGCGGAATTTAATAGTCAATACTATGTCTGTTTGCAAGAAAAAAGCAAGACAAAAGACGTTTTGGGTTCTCAATGTACGGTCTTTGCTATGGAATATTCTGATTATGTTGAAGAGCTATCAAATCTCATAAAAAGATTCTGGAATGAAAATGATAAACTACCTGAATTTTATCAAACCAATTTAATCATTGATTTATAAAGCTCTTTGGCGGATTGAGATAGTTTTGATTAAAAGCATAGCCCACTATATCGGAAGCTATGCTTTATTTGATTATTTTTCCCGTCGATACATTAAATCCCAAACACCGTGACCGAGTCGATGACCCCGCTTCTCAAATTTTGTCAATGGACGATGTTCAGGTCGTTCCACATAATCATTGGTTGAAGAAAGGTTCGTCAGTTGCGCATTCGCATTAATCACTTTAACCATGTGTTTAGCATAGTCTTCCCAGTCAGTGGCTAAATGAAGGCAACCACCCACTTTTAATTTTGTCACCAATCGTTGGATAAACTCAGGCTGAACAATCCGACGTTTATGATGTTTGCGTTTGTGCCAAGGATCTGGGAAAAAAACTTGAAAAGTATCCACGCTTTCATCAGGTACACGCTCTTCAATAAACTCCACCGCATCATAATTAGCCACACGTACATTGGTGGATTGATTTTGTGCTGCCAACAGCAAACAAGCCCCTACACCAGGCTTGTGTACTTCAATACCTAAAAAGTCTGTATCGGGTCGATTCTTAGCTTGTTCCGCCAACGACGTACCCATACCAAAGCCGATCTCAATACACAAATGTTGGCTCGCGCGCTCGAAAACTTGGTTCCAATCCACCAAACTTTTTTCAAACGGAATGCCCCATTTGGGAAAATAATCGGCTAAAGCCTTTTCCTGACCTGGTGTTAAGCGGCCTTCACGTATTACAAAGCTGCGAATACGCCGCAACATACTGGGTGTCTCGACGCGCAGGTTGTTATTTTCGTTGCTTGTATCTTTGTTATCAGACATTAAAAGAAAGTACCTTCAATCGGCGATGATGCACTGGCGTACAACTTCTTTGGCATTCTTCCCGCTAAATAAGCTTGTCGCCCCGCGTTAATACCATTTTTCATGGCCTCAGCCATCAGCACAGGATTTTTTGCGTGGGCTATGGCTGTATTCATCAACACACCTTCACACCCCATTTCCATGACGATAGCGGCATCAGATGCTGTTCCCACACCAGCGTCGACGATAATGGGGACTTTTGCATTTTCTAAAATCAATAAAATGTTATAAGGATTTCTTATGCCTAAACCCGAGCCTATCGGTGCAGCAAGAGGCATTACCGCCACACAACCGATTTCCTCTAATTGTTTAGCAACGATTGGGTCATCACTGGTATAAACCATCACATCAAAACCTTCTTCAACCAAAGTTTCCGCTGCTTTTAATGTTTGAGTCACATCCGGGAAAAGCGTTTTTTCATCACCGAGCACTTCCAGCTTAACAAGATTGTGGCCATCCAATAATTCTCGTGCTAAACGACAAGTTCGGACAGCATCTTCCGCCGTATAACAACCTGCGGTATTCGGAAGAATCGTATACTTTTCTGGTGGGATAACGTCTAGCAAGTTGGGTTGGTTCGCATCTTGACCAATATTAGTACGTCGGATAGCCACTGTTACCATTTCGGCACCACTGGCTGCGATAGCTAAACGAGTTTCCTCATGATCTTTATATTTGCCGGTGCCAATGAGTAAACGTGAAGAATAGGTTTTGCTGCCAATAACGAAGGTGTCTTCAGCTAAGGAGGGATTCGAAGTACTCATGAATAAAGACCTTTTGGTTGTTTTAAAATGGTGTGTATTAAGAGAATTTGTGTGTAGAAGTATTTAACCACCGCCAATGGCATGAACAATTTCCACACGATCACCGGATTGTAAACAAAATGTTGCATATTCACTGCGAGGAACAATTGTCTGATTGACTTCAACAGCTAAACGTTGGCGTTCAGGGGCTACTTGGTTTAATAGAGCTTCAACAGTGAGTGACTTCTCACCATCATTCACGGCGTCGCTATAATCACCCACTTCTCCGTTAACCACTAATTGCATTATCCACTCTCGCTTCTATAAAAAATGGGGTAATCATACCAATAGCTGCGCTAAAAATTCAAACGCAGAGCTGCGTTTATTAGCGTACACTTATCAATTTAAATCTTCTCTGTGCTTGTGCCATGAGTTTGCTATGATGTATGGTACGTCATCGAAATCACAGTATGATATTTATTCGATAGCAATTGCTTATGATGATGCATTCGCCTGAGTTAGGGCTGCACGGCATAGCCGTTTTAATTTTAACCATAGTCGCGCTACTCATGTTTCGCTCCGAGCGCCTGCCGCTCGAATCGTCATGTTTGATAGTTTTGCTGCTTCTCGCCATAGGTTTTCACCTTTTTCCGTATTCTAACGGTAAAAACTCGCTACAAGCACAAGATTTTTTTCATGGCTTTAGTCACGATGCACTGATATCCGTATGTTCGCTTATGATGGCAGGACAAGGCCTGTTACGCACAGGTGCGTTGGAACCCATCGGTAGAGCACTTTCACGTTTGTGGCGAGTCAACCCTTCATTGTCCTTGCTTGCCACTTTAGTGAGTGCGGGAATGCTCTCCGCTTTTATGAACAACACTCCGATTGTCGTATTGTTAATGCCTATTCTCATCAGTGTTTCCTTGCGCACGCAATCCTCTTCTTCCGCCATGCTGTTGCCGATGGGTTTAGCCACCATTGTAGGCGGCATGTCAACCACGATTGGTACCTCGACTAACCTTTTGGTCGTTTCCGTAGCCGAAGAATTGGGTTTAGAAAAAATTGGAATGTTTGATTTTTATATACCGGCTTTGATGACAGGTTTTTTTGCCACTCTCTACCTATGGCTACTCGCCCCTAAACTTATTCCATTACGCGACAGCGGGTTTTCCGACACCTCCCCAAGAATTTTTACTGCGCAACTAAGCATCAAAGAAGAGAGTGTCGCCGACGGGATGACTCTATCCGATATCATCAAAAAAACCGATACCAAAATGAAAGTGACTCGCATTAAACGTAGCCAAGACACTTCGCTCATGCCCATTCCTGATACTGTAATTAAGGCAGGAGATCGGTTGCAAGTCAGAGATACACCAGAAAATTTACGAGAGTTTGAGCAAGTATTAGGTGCTGCTTTATACTCAGGTGACAACCTGGTAGATGAGAGCAATCCGCTATCCGCAGAAAACCAACAAATGGCCGAAGTCGTTGTCGTGCGTGGTTCACCATTAGCAGGAAGAACATTAAAAAATGTCCGTTTTATCGATCAATACAATCTAGTGACAGTAGCCTTACATCGCGCAGGCCGTGAAGTCGAAGTATTGCGAACAGGGATAGGTAAAGTTGTTCTACGCGAAGGTGATGTATTACTTGTTCAAGGCTCAAACCAACAAATCG
Source organism: Pseudomonadota bacterium (assembly GCA_039187085.1). GTDB lineage: Bacteria > Pseudomonadota > Gammaproteobacteria > Enterobacterales > JBCCZV01 > JBCCZV01. Next base: position 7,774 of record JBCCZV010000010.1, on the reverse strand, counting down.
CTAAACTTAAGCACCAAAATGAACTTCTCGTGTTAGATGCCACCGAAGATTTAGCACGCAACGATAAAGCCAACATAGCCTTAATCATTATGGCAGCCGCAATATTTGCCTCTGCTGTAGGTATCGCCCCTATTTCTATTTCTGCTTTAACCGCTGTGCTGATTATGATTCAAGCCAAATGTTTAACGTGGCGAGAAGCTGGACGTTCCTTAAGTGCCTCCGTTATTTTGATCGTTGTGGCTTCTTTAGCATTAGGAACGGCTCTAGTAAAAACCGGTGGAGTGGATTTTCTTGCCGCTTGGTTTGTTTACTTTACCCAATCTTTAAGTCCAGCTTACATGCTAAGTGCGCTCATTTTTCTTTTGGCTATTTTAACTAATATTGTTTCTAATAATGCTGCAGCAGTTATTGGCACCCCTATTGCCGTGAGTGTTGCTACACAGATTGGTGCTCCTCCAGAGCCCTTTGTGATCGGTGTATTATTTGGAGCCAATATGAGTTACGCCACCCCCATGGCTTACAAAACCAATTTACTGGTCATGAATGCTGGTGGTTATCGTTTTTCTGATTTCCTTCGCGTTGGCATCCCATTAACATTGCTCACCTGGCTCACCAGCAGTATCATCATCGCTTTCTGGTACGATATTTAATTTTGTTTGATTGATATTGAAGCAAAAGAGGTGATGACACCTTGGTTAAACACAATTTTAGCCATACGGTTCTTAAGTGGTTTGATAAACACGGCCGTAAAAGTTTGCCCTGGCAAATGAACAAAACACCCTATTCCGTTTGGGTTTCTGAAATCATGCTACAACAAACTCAGGTCAATACGGTAATTCCCTATTACCATCAATTTTTGGAGCGTTTTCCTCGGGTTGAAGACTTGGCCAACGCTGATGAGGAAGATGTTTTAGGGCTATGGAGCGGCCTGGGTTACTATTCTCGTGCACGCAACCTGCATAAGGCCGCTCAAAAAGTGGTCGAAGAACATAGCGGTAAATTCCCTGCTAATTTAGAGCTCCTCGAGGCTTTGCCAGGTGTTGGCCGTTCCACAGCTGGTGCGATTATGAGTTTAGGTTTAGGTCGGCGCGCAGCCATTCTTGATGGCAACGTTAAACGTGTTTTGGCTCGTCATGATGGTATTGAAGGCTGGCCTGGTAAAAGCAGTGTCCTCAAAGAGTTATGGGCATCATCAGAGTCGAAAACGCCTTCAAAACGTTTTGATGATTACAATCAAGCGATGATGGATTTAGGTGCCATGGTTTGTACTCGCAGCAAGCCGCATTGTGAGCATTGCCCTGTCAAAAAGACTTGTTATGCTTTTGAGCACAATGCCATAACCAACTTACCTGGTAAAAAGCCTAAAAAGACCTTACCCCACAAAAACGTGATAATGCTAATCCTACATGACAAACAAGCGCGTGTTGCTCTCGTCAAGCGGCCTCCGACGGGTATCTGGGCGAGTTTGTGGTCATTGCCAGAATTTGAGTCAGAACAAAAACTTCATTCTCATTTACACGCGCAATACCAAAGTCACTTCAAACCAAACCAGTTAGAAACACTCTCAGCAGTTGAGCACGCTTTTAGCCACTTTAAACTCACCATTACCCCAATAAAATTTCCCGTGCAAGCCGCTAAACTGTTGATGGAATCCAATATGCAATGGCTCAGCCCCTCCGATTGGCCATCAAAAGGTATCCCTGCTCCCGTATTAAAAATGTTAAACTCCATACATTCATCGAATTTATAAGGATTTTCCATGTCTCGAAAAATACATTGCACGAAACTAAAAAAAGAAGCCGAAGGTCTAGAATTTGCTCCTTACCCAGGCGCTATGGGTGAACGTATTTTCAATGAAATCAGTAAAGAAGCTTGGGATATGTGGTTATCACATCAAACCCTGTTGATTAATGAAAATAGGTTGTCATTAATGGACCCCAAGGCACGGGAGTTTTTAATGACGGAAATGGATAAATTCTTGTTTCAAGACAATTATGAGATGCCGGAAGGCTATACACCACCTAGCGATTAAACGTGTTAAAGAACGAAAATAACGTCAAGTCTCACCCATAAATGCTTGATTTTTGAGATTTCATCACTCATTGAGCAATTTTTTAGAAATTTGTGTGGCAAAGGCTTGACTTAAAAGCAACAAATCGGTTTAATACGTTCCTCTAAACGGCCTGGTAGCTCAGTTGGTAGAGCAGAGGACTGAAAATCCTTGTGTCGGCAGTTCAATTCTGCCCCGGGCCACCATTTTTCTTTGTTGTTATCAAACCATTCCAATTCTTCTTTATCTAAACAATATTCTATCTTAACCTTCTTGATGTGTTATAGATTTGAAGTGACTGCATTATTCCTCAATTAACCGGAAAATCTTGTATACGATCAATATTCTTGGGCGTAGATTCACCGTCTACATCGAGCCATTATTGAATTACCGTGGCAGCAATTTGTAGTAGTATACTCTTAACCAAGAGAGTCTATACATAAAGAGCGCATCTATGTTAAAGAGACGTCATCTACTTAAATCTATGTCTGCTGGATTAGTTGGCTTATCTGCTGGTGGTTTAAGTATCTTCACCTTCACAAATCGCGGTAATGCCGCTGAGTTGACTATGAATGCTATGCTTTCTAAGGTTGAACAACTCAATTCTAAAAATCTCTCCCATCTTGGCTCATGGTCGCCAGCACGCGTTATTAAACATTGCGCTTTAAGTATTGAATATTCCATGATGGGCTATCCGGTACAAAAAAGCGCGACCTTTAAAAACATCATTGGTAAACCGGTATTTGCTATTTTTAAAACCAAGCGTCGCTTATCCCACAATTTGGATGAACCAATACCCGGTGAAGCCCCTTATCAAGAATTATCATTAGAGCAAGCCAAAAAAGATTTTCAGAAAGTAACCTTCGCTTTTTTAGAATACAACAAAGTTTTAAAACCGCACTTTGCTTTTGGTGAATTAACGAAAGATGAATACGCACTTTTGCATGCGATGCATTTAGAAAATCATTGGGAAAGATTTCGTTTTCATCAATTTTAATACTCTACCAACAAGCTCTTAGGATTTAAAAATTTTCCTGGCTCTTCATTGTTTCAATAGTTACGTTGAAATTTTCAAGGAATTGCGGATATTTGGTTATGAATGATTTGGAAAAGTACACGCCCAAGGGTTTTCTTTTCGCTTTGTAACTTTTTACATTATCAAAAACATTGGCTTTACGAATCAGGTTTTCCATTACTAAATTATTAGATAAAATCGCATCCACATGCCCTTTCAATAAAGCTTTTAAAAGCTCGTCAGGGGTTTTAGCCGCCATTTTTATTGAATATCCTTTACTCTCTAACCAGGAAAGCCGGTTACCGCCATGAAAAACCCCAATTTCTGCCACTTGCTTGAAAATAGGCATTTTAGGTTCCAAATTATTGTTTTTTAGTAAGTACCATGTCCAAGTCTGCTCAATGATAACTGTCGATAATATGGCAAAATCATCTCTTTCTCTTTGCTTTGAAGCCGAAAAAAAACCTTGCGCTTCTTGAGATATGACCACAGCTTGGGCACGCATCCACGGCATAACCTGTATTTCAAGGGGGATTGATAACTCCTTGAAAGCTTGTCTTACACGATCCACAACAATACCGCGAAAGCTATCATCTGCAATAAATTGAATAGGTGAATTTTTCGGGTAACTTCCAAGGGGCGCTAAATTGTGAGTTGTTAAAATGACTTTTTGAGGTTTATCCCATTGTTTTAATGACTCTACTACTGGATCATCAGCACCCAGACAAAGTTTAAAAGATAAGATAATAAATATGTAGAAGAAACGAATAACACTCATAGAGCGTAGAAGTTTTCCATTAATGGCACACAAAAGTTTTATTTTATTCTATTTTAGTTGGTAAACGCTCGACATGCTGTAATTATTCGTGCTTCTTTTTAATCCAGTAGACATAAGGTGCTTGGGAAGTTTCGCTGGCTAACAACTCATGATCCATAAAAACACAGAATTTGGGTATATCCCGCGTGGTTGAGTGGTCATCCGCGGTTATCTTTACCACTTCATCAACCGACATTTTGCGCAAGGTTTGACGTACCAGCATCACTGGTTCGGGGCAACGTAAACCTATAGTGTCGAGTTCTCGATGGAAGGTTAAGGATGGATCTGACATAAAAAGCTGTAGGTGATTTAAAAGACAATACCGGAATAGGCGGAAACGAAAAGGCCCAGTGAAAAACACTCAGCCTTTCAAACGATGATTAAGATTAAACGCGTTCAACCACCGTTGCAATACCTTGACCTAATCCGATACACATAGTCGCAAGACCTAATGTTGCATCTTTGGATTCAAGGACGTGCAATAGCGTTCCGGTGATACGAGCACCAGAACAACCCAGTGGGTGACCTAACGCAATAGCGCCGCCATTGAGGTTGACTTTTTCTTCCATTTTTTCAAGCAAACCTAAGTCTTTCAATACAGGCAAAGACTGCGCAGCAAACGCTTCATTGAGCTCAAAATACTCGATATCATCGACACTTAAACCTGCGCGTGCTAAAGCTTTTTTCGTGGCAGGAACCGGACCATAACCCATAATCGATGGATCACAACCAGCAACAGCCATAGAACGAATTTTAGCCATAGGTTTGACGCCCAGCTCTTTCGCTTTGTCTGCCGTCATGACCAATAATGCACTGGCACCATCAGATAGCGCTGATGAAGAACCTGCCGTGACTGTTCCATTAGCAGGGTCAAACACAGGTCTCAAAGAAGCGAGTGCTTCAAGGCTCGCATCTTGACGAATCACTTCATCATAATCGAAACGACGCAAGACACCTTCAGCATCATGGCCTTCCATCGGTACGATTTCATTTTTGAAGCGCCCTTCTACTGTCGCTTCCTGCGCCTTTTGGTGTGAACGCAACGCGAATTGGTCTTGTTGCTCGCGCGAAATACCGTGCATACGCGATAATAATTCAGCAGTTAGCCCCATCATACCCGCTGCTTTCGCAGCGTATTTACTGATAGACGGCGCAAAGTCGACACCATGAGTCATAGGTACGTGCCCCATGTGCTCAACACCACCGACCACAAAAATATCACCGTTTCCAGTCATCATAGCTTGGGCAGCAGAATGCAAAGCTTGCATGGATGAGCCACACAGGCGGTTAACCGTCTGTCCAGCAACCGTTTTAGGTAACTTCGTCATTAACGCAGCGTTTCTGGCAATATTAAAACCTTGCTCCAGTGTTTGCTGCACACAACCCCAAATCACATCTTCAACTTCTCCAGGGTTAACTTCGGGATTTCTGTCTAAAAGTGCATCCATCAATTTTGCGGATAAGTCTTCCGCACGGACGTTACGGTACATGCCGTTTTTGGAACGGCCCATTGGCGTTCTTACGGCATCAACGATGACAATCTCTTTCATGGAATTTCTCCTAATTCAGTGTAGAGGCTAAAACCCTGAGGTTAGCCTTTATAAAATGATTGACCGTTTTTCGCCATTTCGCGCATGCCTTCAGTCGGCTTGTACAAATTGCCAAGATGCGCGTATTGATCAGCGATTTCGCAGAATTTATCGATACCGATTGAGTCAACGTATTTCAGCGCACCACCACGGAATGGAGGGAAGCCAATACCGTAAACCAAACCCATATCGGCTTCTTGAACGGAAGCGACAATTTTCTCTTCCACACAACGAATGGTTTCGATAATCATCGGAATCATCATGCGATAAATGATGTCTTGTTTATCAAACTCTTTACGTTCCGCCGCAACAGGTGCGATTAAATCATAGATTTTTTCATCCACTGATTTTTTCGGACGACCTTTTTTATCCAACTTGTATTGATAGAAACCAACACCGTTTTTCTGTCCGTAACGTTTTTCTTCGAAAAGTACATCTAGAGAATCACGCGCATCTTTTTTCATGCGGTCAGGGAACCCATCAGCCATAACCTGACTAGCATGTTGTCCAGTATCGATTCCTACCACATCTAGCAAGTAAGCTGGGCCCATTGGCCAACCGAAACGCTCCATCACTTTATCAACTTGTTGGAAGTCTGCACCATCACGTACCAACAAACTAAACGCGTTGAAGTAAGGGAAAAGCACACGATTCACTAAGAAACCTGGACAATCGTTAACAACGATGGGCGATTTACCTAACTGGCTAGCGTAGGCTACAACAGCAGCAACCGTTTCATCGCTGGTTTTTTCACCGCGAATGACTTCCACAAGAGGCATCTTGTGCACTGGATTAAAGAAGTGCATGCCACAGAAATTTTCAGGACGCTTTAGATTTTTCGCCAACAGATCAATTGAAATCGTTGATGTATTGGAGGTTAAAATCGTATCTTCAGACACCAAACCTTCCAATTCGGTTAAGACAGCATCTTTAACTTTCGGGTTTTCTACAACGGCTTCTACAATCAAATCCGTCGTTTTTACCGGCTCATAACTGAGTGTTGGTGTAATGGCATTAAGCGTTTTTGCCATTTTTTCAGTCGTTACTTTACCACGCTGAACACCTTTATTGAGTAATTTGAAAGCTTCGCTCATGCCTAAATCTAAAGCATCTTGCTGGATATCTTTCATCACAATCGGAACGCCTTTGCTCGCCGATTGATAAGCAATACCGCCGCCCATAATGCCTGCGCCTAACACAGCTGCTGAGGCAATCGGTTTTTTAGCGGCTTTGGTAGCAACTTTAGCTTTCTTCTTTACAACTTGATCATTAAGGAAGATAGAAATTAAGCTTTCAGCCTGTGGTGATTTAGCTACCGTTACAAAGGCTTCACCTTCAACTTTTAGCGCTTCATCACGACCTAAACGTGCCCCTTTTTCTATCACATCAATGGCCGCAAGTGGTGCTGGGTAATTCGGACCCGCCTTAGAAGCGATAAAGGCTTTTGACGTTGAAAACACCATGAGGGATTCGGTTTTGTCCAATTTTAATGGACTTTGTTTTTGCTCGCGGCGTTGCTTCCAATTTAAGTCGCCTGCAATCGCTTGCTTAAGCATTTCAGTGGCAGCTTTTTCAAGAAGTTCAGGTTCAACCACTGCATCGACAGCGCCGACTTTTAACGCCGCTGGAGCTTTATTTTCTTGTCCAGAACAAATCCACTCTATCGCGTTGTCTGCGCCTACGAGACGCGGTAAACGTGTTGTTCCACCAAAACCTGGAATAATACCCAGTTTAACTTCTGGTAAGCCCACTTTAGCTTGAGTGGATGCTACACGGAAATCACATGCTAAACACATCTCCATTCCACCACCGAGTGCGATACCGTTAATGGCGGCGATGGTAGGGAAAGGGAGATCTTCAAAACGATTAAATAATCGATTGGCGTCAGCGACCCACTCTAGCAACTTCTCGCGACTTTCGTTGAAAAGCCCCAGAAATTCAGTAATATCAGCGCCGACAATAAAAACTGGCTTAGCGCTAGAAACGATTGCCCCTTTTACATCATCTCGCGATGAAAGAGCATCGATCGTTTGTGAAAGTTCATCGAGGGTTGCTCGATCGAACTTGTTAACAGATTCATCTTTAAGATCGAAACAGACATTAGCAATACCATCGGCTAATAACTGGCACGATATTGATTGGCCTTGAAAAATCATTAGCTATCTCCGTAAAAGAAGTCGCATGACATAATTGACGAGTACATGTGAACATCACTCGTAAGGTGCTGTTGTGTCGCCACTGACTTAGATATACTGAAAGAATCGGGTTGAGTTCATTCAATTTTTCTTCTGAAAGGATCGACC